>CAZSKH010000078.1:3204-9692 GCA_964607395.1 uncultured Algimonas sp. | reverse complement strand
ATCTTCACATTGACGCGGAATTTGTCGATCTTCTTGCCTTTGATAGATGTCGACATTTCATTGACATAGGCAGAGCGGATATTTTTGACAGTTTTGCCAGTGCGTTCAACAGCGTGCTCAATTGCGGCTTCGAAAGACTCACTGCTTTCGCTCATCACTTCAATTGTTTTCATAACGGCCATGGGTTTCTCCTTATTGAGGTTGGACGTGCCGCATACATCAGAGCCGCGTGGAGAACTAATTAAGGGGCTGTAATAGTGGTTAAGCCGTGCGCGTGATCCAGCCGCCGCCCAGCGTGCGAGCCGCATCATTGCGGTCCTCATAAAACACACACGCTTGTCCGGGGGAGAGGCCGACATCTGCTGTTTCCAAGACAACCGCCATCTCGTTTCCAATGAGCTTTAGATGCGCAGGCGCAGGCGGGCGGGTCGAGCGCACTTTGACGCGAATTTTTGTGCCGTCCAAATGCGCACCAAATTGGCCCTCACCCAGCCAGTTCATATCCTCCAGCCACAGCGTATCCCGCTCCAGCGCCGCGCGCGGGCCGACAATGACCTGCCTAGTCTCCGCATCAATCGCGACCACAAAGAGCGGGTCTGTGCCCGAGCCGTCTTTAAGACCAAGCCCGCGCCTTTGCCCGATGGTGTAATACATGACGCCGCGATGCCGACCGAGGAGGCGTCCGTCCATATGGACAATATCGCCGGGCTTGGCCGCATGGGGCCGGATTTTCTCAATCACATCCGTATATTTCCCTGTGGGCACAAAGCAGATATCCTGACTGTCGGGTTTGGAGGCCACATTCAGGCCGAGCTCCACCGCAAGGCGCCGCGTTTCCGTCTTATCCATGTGACCCAGCGGAAAGCGCAGGAAATCCAATTGCTCGCGGGTTGTCGCAAACAGAAAATAGGATTGGTCCTTCCCGCCATCATAAGCGCGGTGCAGCTCTGGACCATTTTCGCCCTCCACCCGTTTGATATAATGACCCGTCGCCATACAGTCTGCGCCGAGATCGCGGGCAACTTGTAGCAAGTCTTTAAACTTGACGGTCTGATTACAGCGCACGCAAGGGATCGGCGTGGCGCCTTTCAGATAGGTATCTGCAAAGTCTTCAATGACTTTCTCGCGGAAATTACTCTCATAGTCCAAAACGTAATGCGGGAAGTCATGCATTTCTGCGACGCGCTTGGCGTCATAAATATCCTGTCCCGCACAACAGGCTTTCGCTTTCTGGATCGCCGCGCCGTGATCATAGAGCTGCAAGGTCACACCAATGACGTCATAACCCTCACGCGCCAGCATCGCGGCGCAGACAGAGCTATCCACGCCGCCGCTCATCGCAACAACAACACGCGTTTCGCCCTCAGCTTTGGCAAACCCAAGCGAATTTGTTTGATTTATCAACGGTTTTGTCATGCAACCAAAAATAATCTCATCTTATTTCGCGATATTTTTGGGGCGATATAGGCACCGTTCTGTCCCAAGTCGATACATGGGGCGCAGACATGGCCGAGAAAAGACTCAATAGAATCAACTCGGTGCCGAACCATGTAAACTATTATTAACGATAATCGCGATTCCATTAACCTTCGTAAACGCTTGTATCTAAACACTTTTTTGACGCTCAGTTAAACTGTTTTTAAGACCCTTTCGCCATGTTGGCTCGAACAACAAAAACAGGTCCGTGTGGGTGGACCAGGAAATCGAGCAAAACGCATGTCAGAGCGCAAAACAAAACGCGAGAACGTCGTCATCGGACCAGAGGGAACCCCTCTCACCTTGGCTGATCTCCCCAAGCCTAACACAGTCCGTTGGGTCATTCGCCGCAAGGCAGAAGTTGTCGCAGCCGTTCGCGGGGGTCTTCTGACATTGGACGGCGCTTTAGAGCGTTACGGCCTATCCGCTGAAGAATTTATGTCTTGGCAACGGTCCATTGAGAGCTATGGCATCGCCGGTTTGCGCACGACACGGGTTCAGCAATACCGATAAACGAGTAGATGGTTTTTAGACAATATTAAAAAACACCGTCCGACAGGGCGGTTTTTTTATGCCTAAGCCACAGATTTATCTCATTATTTAAGAGTTTCGCAACGCCGAATTAATCGGAATTTACCACGCTTCTTCGTCAAACTTTAGGTCGCATCGCATAAGGTGGTATCAAACGGGCAAAGACCCGAATGGTATTAGGTGGATGGAAAGGGCGATATGCCCGAATTCAAAATGACAGATCCTGCGGCGACAGATGGCCGTGCGACGGACAGCTACGATCCGGCCTGCCGGCTCGTGAGCTTATTCACGCCCAGCGGCGATGCCGACATGACCTCCCGTCTCGCCGTCAAGCTCGGTCGCACAGCCGCGACCCGCGGCGAAACCGTGTTGATTTTGGATGCTATAGACGGCGCGCTAATGCACCAAGCCGGCATCATTTATGCCCGCACCCTAGATGATGTGGCGAAAGGAACGGCCACGGCTCAAGACGCGCTATATGTCACGTCTAATGAGCATTTCACCGCCGCTGCCGTCGGGACTGGCGGATTGGAAAATGCCTTAGGCGTCATGGCCGCATTATCCCTGTCATATGATTGGGTTTTCGTCGTGCCAAAAGCGGGATGCGAAATCGGACATGTTCGTCTGGGACAGGCCTCTGATGTCTCTGTCATGGCTTATGAGACGCAGGGCGACCAATTCATGCGGGCCTATTGGATGATTGAAACCCTGCGCCGCCGTGCGCCACGTTTCGATCCGCTTATTCTCTCCACCGGAGAAAAATGCGATGCGGTTGAGACAGCGTTCATGTTGTCAGAGACCATTCGCGAGCATTTGGGCGCGCCGCCGCCTTACGCTGGGCATGCTGATGATTTGCACTTGGACACTCGCTTGCTGGAACAAATGCGCGCACAGGCCGATCGCCGGGCCGTCGCGTAAAATAAATCGCAAATCGGGCGATAAAAACGCGCTTTTAAAAAACTACACGGCACCGCGAAGGAATTCGCTCGGTCATCCGTGTGTCTATGTGTAAACCCCTCTTATTGGAGACACATTATGAGACGCACACTACTCACAACAGCCTTAATCGCTTCTGGCGCCGCGCTTTTGATCGCAGCCGGACCGAAAGCCGACCTCAACCAAGATGGACAGGTTACAAAAGCCGAGTTCACACAATCTGCTGAATCCCGCTTTTACGCCGCAGATGCTGACAATGACGGTTTTCTGACCAAGGAAGAGCGCAAAGCCCACAGGGACGCGGTCCGTGAAGACCGCAAAAATCAAAGATTTGCCAAGCTCGATACTGATGGCGACGGATTGCTGTCCCGCGCCGAAATGGATGCCCGTGGCGACAAACGAAAAGCCCGGAAAAGTGAAAAACGCGAGGAAATGATGGCGAAATTCGACACTAATCTTGACGGCGAGCTTAGCGACGCCGAGCGCACGGTCATGAGAGCTGAACGCAAAGAAAAGCGGTCTGAGAAAAGAGCTGAGCGCAAAGAGAAAAAAGGTAAGCGGTCAAAGCGGCCAAAAATTGACGCCAACGATGATGGGCTTATCTCCTTTGACGAGCATATGGCGGTCAGCGAACAGCTGTTCACCCGCATGGACGCCAATGCTGACGGCGTGCTGACCAAAGGCGAAGGCAAAAAACGCAGAGGCAAACGCGGCGAAAAACGCGGACGCTAGGCGTAGACGTAAGGTCTTGCCCCAAGATCCAGATATCGACCTCCTGCCCGGACTTCGGGCAGGGGCATCCACGGCATTATCGGCGCTAATGGACCGACATTTGAACCGTATCCACGGCTTGGCGTGGCATATGACGGGAGATCGCGTTCAGGCGGAGGACATTGCGCAAGAAACATTCTTGCGGTTCTGGCAAGCCGCCGCCGGTTGGAAAGACGGGGGCGATGCAACGATTTTGACATGGCTAAGACGGGTCGCAACGCGGCTGTGCATTGATGAAAGACGTAAAATGCGTCCGGTTTACACTGACCTTGTGCCGGAACGTGCGGACCCGGCACCGCGCGCAGATATTGAGTTGGTCAGAAGTGAAACAGCGATGCGTGTGCAATCGGCCATTTTGGATTTACCCGAAAGACAACGTGCCGCGCTCGTGCTGTCTTATTATCAACAGCTGAGCCAAAAAGAGGGGGCAGCGGTGATGGGCGTCAAAGAAAAAGCCTATGAGAGCCTGCTCTCCCGCGCGAAAGCAACATTGAAACTGAATTTACTGCCCGAGAAAGAGAGTTTGAGACGATGACAGACCTCGACACATTGTTAGATCAGAACACCGCTCCGAGTGTCAGCGGAGGTTTATCCTCGCGCATTTTGGCGGCGGCGGAAACAGTACAGCCAGCCAATGATGTTATATCGCCACGGCGCTGGTGGGCTGCCGGTGGGATCGCAGCCATGGCCGTTATGGCCGCATTATTCGTCATTCAACCCACATCTGAGCCATCGACAGATTGGGTGCAGATTGCAGATGGGTCTGGTTTTAGTGAGCTTTATGAATGGGTCGAAGGAGATGAGGGGTAGGCTGGAGACGCCCATAACTTTCGATTTTGGCGGCGGAGCACAAACCAAAAGTCCAGAAAACGCGTCCTCATAAATCAAGACCCGATAAAAAAAGCGGCTCCCGAGGAGAGCCGCTTGGAAATTCAGACTATCGTAAACGCCTTAGCCAGCGCGGCGTGCAAGGGCTTTTTCAGCTTTTGCGGCCATACGGCGGGCCTTGATCCGCTCGAAACTATCCAGCGCGTCCAGCGAGACTTTCAATTGCTCAGACAGTTGGCCGCTTTGCGCGCCGATATCGCCCAATGTGCGGCGCAGGTTTTCTTTGCGCGCAATAACGGACTGGGCGTAGCTACCGTAAGCCACATAACCCTCTTTTTGAGCACTCGCGTCGACTTTGTCTTCCGGCACACTCTCATTGAGCTTACGGATCTGACGCTCCAAATCTTCTCGAGTCGCCTCCAGGACTGATACGCGTTTTTGCAGATCTTCTATCTGAAATCGCGTTCGTGCGATATTTCGCTCACTTGAATGCGCCATAATTTTCTCCACCCATTGCGGTATCACCCAATACCTTGCGTCTATTTATAGAAGTCTGTCCGAGGTTTTCCCCGTGTCCAGTCTCCGCCATCCGAAACTCCTTATAGGTTATTAAGTTTACGGTTCTGTGAAAGAGCGTGGTTAAACGGAGGTGAAGCCGAATTTAGGGTCTTGTAAAGATCGTTACGGAACCGATTCTGAAATTGACCATGTGCAACTTCTTAACAGCTTCGTTAATGTCGTTAACACTTGATTTACGGAATGGGCCTACGTCAGTGGTTCTATTAACTATATCTCGGCGTTCGACGGGATCTCGAATCGCCTGGGAGGGGACAAAATGCGAGTTCTTCTAATCGAAGATGACATGGCCACAGCACAGGGCATCGAATTGATGCTCAAGTCTGAAGGCTTTAATGTTTACACAACAGATCTTGGCGAAGAGGGTGTCGATCTTGGCAAGCTTTACGACTATGATATCATCCTGCTCGACCTCAATCTTCCGGATATGCCCGGTTTTGACGTTTTAAAGACATTGCGTATGGCCAAGGTTAACACGCCAATCTTTATTCTGTCCGGCACAAACGACATTGACAGCAAAGTCCGCGGGTTGGGTACCGGCGCTGACGACTTTATGACTAAGCCATTCCATAAAGACGAGCTTGTCGCGCGTATTCACGCTGTTGTTCGCCGCTCCAAAGGCCATAGCCAGTCCATTATCACGACAGGCGACATTAAAGTGAACCTTGACGCCAAAACGGTTGAAGTCGGCGATCACCGCGTTCATCTGACCGGCAAAGAGTATCAAATGCTGGAGCTGCTCTCACTTCGCAAAGGCACAACCCTGACAAAAGAGATGTTCCTGAACCACCTTTACGGCGGAATGGACGAGCCAGAGCTGAAAATCATCGATGTGTTTATCTGTAAACTGCGCAAGAAACTCGCAGCTGCAACACAAGGCGAACACTATATCGAAACTGTATGGGGACGAGGCTATGTCCTTCGCGACCCATCCAAGAATAAGATGAGCGCATAAGCGAGTGTCCTCAGACATAGGGTAGCCTCCCCTACTCTCAAAAAAAAACCCAGCCTCACGGCTGGGTTTTTTGTTTGGGGGCTCCTGAACAAGGGCACCTAAAAACCTTAAAACGCGTCAAGAGATAAAGACCTGAGCGTTCAGCCTCAATTCATAGAAAAACTATTATTAGTTGTAAGCATTGGAAATACTAAGGAGCACGGACCTTGTCTACAAACAAACGAACAGCAACACGTGTGGATGCTTTTGTCGGTGCAAAAGTAAAAGAACAGCGAAAGTCAGCGAAATGGAGCCAATCGGAGTTGGCCGATAAAATTGGCGTCACGTTTCAACAAGTCCAAAAATATGAGCGCGGGACAAACCGGATCGGTGCCAGCCGACTTTGGAGACTTTCTCAGGTTTTGAGCGTTCCAGT
>CAZSKH010000078.1:0-3104 GCA_964607395.1 uncultured Algimonas sp. | reverse complement strand
CTAAAACCTTCCGAAAAACTTTGTAACAAGGGTGGGTTAGCCGGCCAAACTCAAAGGCGCTATGGCTCGGCTATCGTCAGCCTCTGAGGACGCGCTCGGGAAGGTCAAGGAAAACGCAGACCCCTCGCCCAGTTTAGATGCTAATTTCAGATCACCGCCCATGAGATTGGCCAAGTTCCGGCTGATCGAGAGACCTAGACCGGTTCCAACTTTTGTCGTCGCATTCGCACCCAAGGCTTGACCAAACTCTGAGAAAATCTTTTCCTGATTTTCGGCGGCAATGCCCGGCCCGGTATCGATGACATGAATTGTCACAAGATTTATGCCTGCGTCATAGAGCGCTGCGAGGGTCACAGAACCTGAGGCTGTAAATTTCAGCGCATTATTCAAAAGGTTGGTCACGCATTGCCGGACCCGTAGGCTATCGAAAGAGAGAGACCGAGGGAGATTTGGATCTAAAATTAGTTTCAATTCTAGCCCGGCATTTTCTGCAACATAGGCTTGTGATTTCACCAAAAGCCGCAACATATCCGCCAAATCACCTGGTTGCACATTAAGTTCAAGTTGCCCCGCCTCAATTTTCGAGACTACCAAAATATCATTGATAACGCCGCTCAAATGCTGCGAGCTTCCAATCAAAACATCTGCCAATTCACTCAGTTTTGGATGATCAAGCGCCCTTAGCTGGGTTTGCAATAGCTGCGCCGCCATAAAGACGCCTGACATGGGCGTGCGAATTTCGTGAGACATATTCGCTAAAAATTCTGACTTGGCCTTATTCGCTCTTTCCGCCTCCAAGCGGGCATTTGCGAGTTCCCGTTCATATATGATGTGATCAGTAACATCCGTTGTTGTGAGGATGTAATATCCACTCGCCGTCTTGCTATACGTACTCTTCAGGCGAATTCCGGACGGCGTGTTGACCTCCATAGACTCTTCATTCAGAATTTTCTCCTGTACTGAAAGCGCGCGCTCCTTACAGTCATCTGCCGATATATCAGGGAAATTAACTTCTAATTGACGCTCAATCGCATCCAGTAATGTGCCGCCAGCGTCTAGCCTCGCATACAGGTCAGGGAGGTAAGATCGGATACGTTTATTCGCAAAGACAAGCTCTAACGACTGATTGTAAACTGCGATTCCGCTTCTGATTTGATCGAGATCGGAAAAACTCAATTGTTTTTCTACAGTCATTTGGTGCGGGTTGTCCATCTAGATGCTTTAGGGCCGACACATGCAAGAACCGTAAATTTGTAACGGCTTTAGCTGCGCATCGGGGCGCAATTTCGATAGATTCGTTCAACATGCTTAACGAAATCAGACTTGTTTCACCAGCCTGACGGCCTATCTTACACCCATGCCAAAGCCCTCCGTCACCGCCGCATCTGATACAAATCTGTCCATGTGGCAACCACATCGCCCAGAACGGCCAAAGAAGATTGAGGGCGGACAGACGTTTCGGCTTGTGTCGGAGTTTGAGCCCAAGGGGGATCAGGTCAAAGCCATTCCTGAACTCGTCGCGGGGGTCAATTCGATTGAACGCGATCAAGTCCTGCTGGGCGTGACAGGGTCCGGCAAGACCTTCACCATGGCGAAAATAATAGAGCAAACGCAGCGTCCTGCCCTCATCATGGCCCCCAATAAAACCCTCGCGGCGCAGCTTTATTCAGAATTCAAAAGTTTCTTCCCGGATAATGCGGTCGAATATTTTGTTTCCTATTATGATTATTATCAGCCCGAAGCTTATGTGCCGCGTACCGATACATTCATTGAAAAAGACTCCAGCGTGAATGAGCAGATTGACCGCATGCGCCACGCGGCGACCCGCGCAATTTTGGAGCGTGATGATTGTATCATCGTCGCCTCTGTGTCCTGTATTTACGGTATCGGCTCGGTCGAGACCTACACTGAAATGACGATTGATCTCTCGCAGGGGCAGCAGATCGACCAACGCACCCTCATGCAGCAAATCGTCCAACTGCAATATACCCGCAATGACCTCGCCTTTCAGCGCGGGTCTTTCCGTGTGCGCGGCGACACAGTCGAGCTCTTCCCCGCGCATTATGATGATACGGCCTGGCGGTTTGAATTTTTCGGCGAAGAGATTGAAGCCATCACTGAGTTTGACCCGCTGACGGGACGCTCTACGGCGGAAAAGCAGAGCGTGCGCGTCTATGCCAATTCGCATTATGTGACGCCGCGTCCCACCGTTCAGTCCGCCATGAAAGGCATTAAACATGAGCTGAAAGAAACACTCAAAATGTTCGAGGCTCAAGGTAAGCTGCTAGAAGCCCAACGTATTGCTCAGCGGACAGAATTTGATTTGGAAATGATGGCCGCGTCAGGGTTTTGTAACGGGATTGAAAACTACTCACGATATCTCACAGGCCGCGCGCCAGGCGAGCCGCCGCCCACACTCTTTGAATATCTTCCAGAAAATGCGCTGCTTTTCATGGACGAGAGCCATGTCTCCGTGCCGCAAATTGGCGCGATGAGCAAAGGCGACGCCAACCGCAAAGGCACGCTGGCCGAACATGGGTTCCGCCTGCCGTCCTGTATTGATAACCGCCCGCTGAAATTCGAGGAATGGGACGCGATGCGGCCTCAAACCGTTCATGTCTCTGCCACCCCCGGAAATTGGGAAATGGAACGCACCGGCGGCATATTCACCGAGCAAGTTATCCGCCCAACAGGCCTGCTGGACCCGCCCGTCGAAATCCGTCCCGTCAGCGGCAAAACCCATAACCAAGTTGATGATATTATTGACGAGGTCAAAAAAGTTGCAGCAAGAGGTTACCGCTCGCTGGTGACCACACTGACCAAGAAGATGGCCGAAGACTTGACTGAATATATGACCGACCAAGGTATCCGCGTGCGCTATATGCACAGCGATGTTGATACGCTGGAGCGGATAGAAATCATACGCGACTTGCGGCTCGGTGTCTTTGATGTCCTAATCGGAATCAACCTTTTGCGCGAAGGCTTGGACATTCCGGAATGTGCCTTTGTCGGGATTTTGGATGCGGATAAAGAAGGCTTTCTGCGGAGTGAGACCTCGCTGGTTCAAACCATTGGCCGAGCGGCGCGAAATTCCGAGGCCAAAG
>CAZSKH010000077.1:0-9842 GCA_964607395.1 uncultured Algimonas sp. | reverse complement strand
AGGAGCAAGGCAAAGGCGAGGTCGCGACACGTATGGCTGCCGTCGGGGCCGGGCGAGCCTTATCTTTCGCCGCTGACCGCGCCATTCAATTTCACGGCGGGTTTGGCTTCACCTATGACTGCGATGCGCAGCTCTACCGACGCCGCGCGATTTTCCATGACAGCTTATTCGGAAACACACGCTGGCATAAGCAAAAACTGGCTGCGCTTCTATTTAATTGACTCCGTTTGGCAAGAAGGGATTGTCAAACAGACGCTAAACTCTAGGGTTTTGACATGATCGATTTTCGCCTTGGTATAATTTTATTTGGTGTTTGCGTGTCGCTTCTTGGATGCACGCCGGCCCCATCCCCTCAGTTGGATTCAAAAGCCGACGCGCCTTTTCTGCACTCACAATCATACTCGGCCATCCCTTTTGTGCAGGGGCATATCACTTTGGATTTTATTGGTCCGCAAACATCGGAAACGGCGACCCCAAACCCCTTCACTGAATTGGAGTTACAAATCGTCTTTTCCCAAGGCGAGACCCGCATACCCATCCGCGGATATTTCGCCGCTGACGGCAATGCGGCAGAAACAAGCGCGGTCTCCGGCAATGTCTGGCGCGCGCATTTCTCCGCCCCCACAGCAGGGGAGTGGAAGTGGACCGCCAGCTTGACCGGCCCTGACGGAGCGATGGCGTTGGACAAAACCTCCGGCTCGATTTCAATTTCAAACGCTGTGCCCATGCTGCGAACGGAGGGTGGATATCACCGTTTATCGACCGGTGAGTATTGGCTCAAAGGCGGCGCAAACTCTCCAGAGAATTTATTGGGCTATGCAGATTTTGACGGCACATACCGCACCGATACGCAAATGCGCAGCGGCGAGAGTAATGCTACGGATACCGCGCTTCATAGCTATATGCCGCATCTCTCGGATTGGCGCGGCGGCGATCCCACATGGCAAGACGGCAAAGGCAAAGGCCTCATTGGCGCAATTAATTACCTCTCTGATCAAGGCATGAATGCGGCCTATTTCCTAACCTTTAATATTGGCGGAGACGGCAAGGATGTCTGGCCATTCGCGGACCCTACAGACTTCACACGTTTTGATATCTCAAAGCTCGATCAATGGAATATCATCTTTGACCATATGATGGCGCGCGGCGTGATGATGCATATCGTTTTGCAAGAAACGGAAAATGAGCTGACGATGGACGGCGGCGATATGGGCGCTGAGCGGGAGCTTTATTTCAAAGAACTCATCAGCCGCTTCGCGCATCATCCTGCCCTCATCTGGAATTTGGGCGAGGAGAACGGGCCTGTCTTTTGGCGGCCAGAGGGACAGTCAGATCAGCAAAGGCGCGATATGATTGCAGCGCTGACGCGGCTTGATCCTTATAATCATCCGATTGTCCTGCACACTCACTCGGAACCTGCGGATAAGGACCATATCCTGGACCCACTTTTGGGATTTAGTGGTCTGGACGGATTGAGTTTTCAAGTCAGTGATCGCCGCAAGGTCAATGCGGAAACGCGAAAATGGCTGACTCAATCAAAAGACTCCGGGCAGGCTTGGCTCATTGCCATGGATGAAATTGGATCGTGGCATACGGGCGCGCGGCCTGATTCAGTTGATCCCGCTCATGATAGTCTTCGGCGTCATGCCATGTGGGGGCATCTCTTCGCGGGCGGGGCAGGTGTGGAATGGTATTTTGGCGGGCTGCATGAGGCGAATGATCTGAAATCCGAGGATTGGCGAAAGCGTCAAAATCTTTGGTCGCAAACGCGGGCCGCGTTAGATTTCTTTAATTCGTATTTACCTTATTGGGACATGACACCCTGTGGTGGGATTATTGACCGGGCCGATAGCTATTGCTTCGGCAAAGACGGATTATATGCAATTTATTTAATTGAAGGCGGAACGGGCATTTTATCTCTCCCCGAGGGCAGCGGCACATGGGATGTCCACTGGTATGACCCGATGGCGGGCGGGCCGCTTCAGCGCGGAACCCGCGAAACCGTTGAGGCGGGCTCTTGGACCGAACTCGGATTTCCTGCGCCAAATGATGGGCGGGACCGCGTGGTTCTGCTACGTCGTCAAGGATGACAGAAGGCACGATCAGGCTCAGTATATTTTTAGGCGTTCTTATTCTGATGGGGGCGCTCGAAGCTCTCTTCCCTGCGCGGGACCGGGTTCAAAAACGCAGGTCGCGTTGGGCGACCAATCTCGGGCTTGTCATTATTGATACGCTGGCGATACGGCTGCTCTTTCCCATCATTGCGGTTGGCGCGGCGCTTTGGGCGGAAACGCAAGGCTGGGGTCTTTTGAACGTCACGGCTCTGCCGCAATGGGCCGCAGTTTTCATTGCCGTCATTATCCTAGATATGATGATCTATTGGCAGCATGTGGCCTTCCATCGTATTCCCATATTGTGGCGCTTGCATAAGGTGCATCACGCGGACCGAGATTTGGATGCCAGCTCTGGTCTGCGCTTTCATCCGGTCGAGATTGTCATATCCATGGCATATAAGATGGTCGTTGTTGTCGCCTTGGGCGCGCCCGTTGTCGCTGTTATTATTTTTGAAATTCTCTTAAACGCCTGCGCGATATTTAATCACGCGAATATCCGTTTGCCGCGCTGGATTGAGCGTCCCTTGCGGCAAGTCATGGTCACGCCTGCGCTGCACCGTATCCACCATTCCGTGATTGAGCGGGAGACGAATACGAATTTCGGATTTTCCGTGATTTGGTGGGATAAGATTTTCCGCTCTTATACCGACACACCCAAAGGTGAGCTCACGCTGGGCCTCAGCGAATATCAAACCGATGCGCCGTCAAATCTGCTATGGAGTCTGACCGCGCCCTTTAAGCGCGATTAATCACTCAACCGTGACGGATTTCGCGAGGTTACGCGGCTGATCCACATCAGTGCCTAGCGCAACCGCTGTGTGATAGGCGAGAAGCTGCATGGCGACGGTGGTCAGAAGCGGGGCGATAAATGGGTCGGATGACGGCACGATAATCAAATCATCCGCCATGTCTTTGCCAGTTTTTGCGCCTTCAGCATCGGTGACCAAGGTCACGCGTGCACCCCGGCTGGCAACTTCTTGCAGATTGGAGACTGTCTTCTCGTAAAGCTCATCCATGGGCGCGAGCACGATAACAGGCGTTCCGTCCTCAATCAGGGCAATCGGACCATGTTTCAACTCGCCCGCCGCATAACCTTCGGCGTGAATATAGGCGATTTCTTTGATCTTCAGCGCCCCCTCGAAAGCAATCGGCACTTGCGCGCCGCGTCCGAGATAAAAGGCGGAGCGCGCTGGGGCGAGCGTCTTGGCTATATTTGCAATCGACGCGTCGAGTTCCAATGCCTGGGTAATCAGGCGCGGCAATGAGATTAATTCACCCGTTAAACGCAAGATCTCTTCATCACTCTTCGCACCGCGCGCTTGCGCTGCTGATAGCGATAGGGTCGCCAGCGCCGTTAGTTGCGCGGTGAAGGCTTTCGTTGAGGCCACGCCAATTTCAGGTCCGGCGAGAATTGGCATGGCAATATCGGCTTCGCGGGCCATGGTCGAGGTCATGACATTGACGAGCGCCGCCGTTGTCAGCCCATTTTCCTTACAATAGCGCAGGGCCGCCAAGGTATCTGCGGTTTCGCCGGATTGTGAAATCGCGATAAACAAGGAGCGTTCATTCAACACCGGGCGACGATAGCGAAACTCAGAGGCGACATCGATATCGACGGCAAGGCCAGAGACTTGTTCGAACCAATATTTCGCGACAGCCCCGGCATAGTAAGCAGTTCCGCAAGCAATCAAAATAATGCGGTCGAATTTGGTGAAATCTAAGGCTGGCGCGATATCTGTTGCGCGCATGGGCCGTGTGCGATCCTCATCCAGAAAATGCGTGAGGGTGTGTGTGAGAATATCCGGCTGCTCATAGATTTCTTTGAGCATGAAATGTGGATATTTGCCTTTTTCCGCGACCTCTGGCCCGCCTTTAATAACGGTGATCTCGCGCGTGACAGGATTATCATTTTCATCGAAAATTTCATAGCCGCCGGGACGCAAAATGGCCCAATCGCCTTCTTCCAGATAGATGAGTTGGTTTGTCAGCTGCGCCATCGCCATCGCGTCGGAGCCTAAGAAATGCTCATCGCCATTGGGCCCAATGCCGAGCGCTAGGGGCGACCCCGCCCGGGCGCAATAAATCTCATCTGGATTGTCGTCGATGATAACACCAAAAGCATAGGCGCCGTGTAATTCTTTGAGGCTATTCGCAAAAGCCTTTGCCGGGGCCAAGCCCTTTGCCAATTCCATGTCCACCAGATGTGCCACGACTTCGGTGTCCGTGTCAGATACAAACTCCCGCTCACCCGACAGGCGTGTCCGGAGTTCCAGATAATTCTCAATGATGCCATTATGCACAACGGCGACGCGGCCTGAGCGATGAGGATGGGCGTTGGCCTCATTGGGCACGCCATGCGTGGCCCAACGTGTGTGGGCAATTCCGATTTGCCCATCGAGCGGGTTTTGCGCAATTTTGGATTCTAGGTTGCGAATTTTACCTTCGGCGCGCCTGCGATCCAATGTGCCATGCGTCAACACGGCGATACCGGAGCTGTCATAGCCGCGATATTCCAAACGCTTAAGACCGTCGATGAGACGGTCTGTCACCTGACCCCGCCCTACAATGCCAATAATGCCGCACATAAACTCAGTCCTTCATAGCCAGACCCCCCATTTACACGGGAAGTCTTCAATAGTGATTAAGCTGATGAAAATGATGTCTTTATGGCGGAATCCGGGCCTTGTGAGGAATTAGCTGGGTTTAGGCGTCGACGGTGTCGTCGATTTCTGCGCTCCAAGCGCCAATGCTGGCGAGGCCGTTCATGCGCGCGCGGTGGTTAAACGCGGCCTGCGCAGCGTCATAATTCTCGGCTTTGCCTTTCCACGCAAAAAGGGCGGATTGCTGAAGTGCGCGTCCATAAGAATAAGTCAATTTCCATGGGAAACCGCCAACTTTATTCATCATATCGAGATTGCGCGTGGCTTCCTCATTTTTCTGTCCACCTGATAGGAAAGCAACGCCGGGAACTGCGGAGGGCACGGTATCTTTCAACACTTTAATTGTGCGTTCGGCGATCTCTTCGCGGGATGGCTGCTCTGCACATTTTTGACCTGCAACCACCATATTGGGTTTCAGGATGACGCCCTCCAGCGCCACGCCTTGCTCATAAAGCTCCGTAAAGAGCGAGTTCAGCGCTTTTTCGGTCACTTCGTGGCAACGCTCGACGGAGTGGTGCCCGCCCATGAGGACTTCCGGCTCTACAATTGGGACGATCCCGGCTTCTTGGCAAAGCGCCGCATAACGGCCCAGCGCGTGATTATTGGCTTTTAATCCGCCGCGTGTTGGGGTCGAGCCGACATATTGGTCGGGATGGGAAATCTCAATAACGGCCCGCCATTTGGCAAAGCGCGCGCCAAGTTCGTAATATTCCGCGAGGCGCTCGCGCAGACCGTCGAGGCCTTGCGTAATCGTTTCGCCCGGACGTCCGGCCAGTGGGGTAATGCCTTTGTCAACTTTAATGCCGGGAATCGCGCCCGCCTCTTGGATGAGCTTAACGAAAGGCGTCCCGTCTTTTGCAGATTGGCGGATGGTTTCATCAAACAAGATAACGCCGCTAATATGATCATTCATCGCAGGCTGCGTTCTGAACAGCATTTCGCGCCAATCGCGGCGGTTGGTTTCATTGTTTTCAGTATCGATAGAGGCGAGACGCTTTCCGATTGTGCCCGTGCTCTCATCAGCAGCCAGAATACCTGTGCCGGGTTCGACCATTTTTACGGCGATTTTATTGAGGGCTTCGAGATCCATGATGTGCTCCGATTTTTGGTTTCAGTCTAAATTTAGGAAGATTGAGGTTTGAGAATTTCGACGCCGGGCAGGGCTTTGCCTTCCATCCATTCTAGGAAGGCGCCGCCTGCGGTTGAGATAAAGGTGAAATCATCCAACACATCCGCCAGTGCGAGGGCGGCCACAGTGTCGCCTCCGCCTGCAACGGCGATGATATTGTCTTTGCGGCAGAGCTTGGCCGCATATTTCGCACATTCGACGGTGGAGGTGTCAAAAGGCGTCATCTCAAACGCGCCAAGCGGTCCATTCCAGATCAGCGTTTGAGAGCTCTCCATCGCATCAAGAATAAGGGAGACCGTCTCTGGCCCTGCGTCCAAAATCATTTCATGCGCGGCCACATCATCCAGCCCGCAAACCCGGCTCTCGGCATTGGCTTTAAACGCAGTGGCTGCCACAACATCGACAGGCAGGATGATTCGGCAGTTTTCTTTTTCCGCCGCCGCCATGATATCCAGCGCTTTGGCCTTTAGGTCTTTTTCACAAAGCGAGCCGCCGACATCATGGCCTTGCGCATAAAGGAATGTGTTCGCCATGCCGCCGCCAATGACGAGTGTGTCGAGGCGCGAGACGAGATTTTCGAGTAAGTCGATTTTCGTGCTGACCTTCGCGCCGCCGACAATCGCCATAACGGGTGTTTTGGGATGGTCTAAAGCTGCCGCCAAATGGTCTAACTCGCGCTCCATCGCGAGGCCTGCATAGGACGGCAAATATTGGCCGACCACGGCGCTACTAGCGTGATTACGGTGGGAGGCTGAAAACGCGTCCATGACGAAGAGATCACCGAGGCTAGCAAGGAATTGCGCCATTTTCGGATCGCCATCTGTTTCCATTTTTGAAAAGCGTGTGTTCTCAACGAGGATAATCGCGTCTTGATCCATCGCCGCAATCATATCGGCGCTGGGGCGCTCAACAAAGCTCACATTTTTCCCAATGGCGGCTTCCAAAGCTGGAACGATAAAACGCAGCGAATATTCGGGATTGGGCTCACCCTTTGGTCGCCCAAAATGCGACAACAACACGATCTTTGCGCCGTGCTCTTGCAAGTATTGTATGGTGGGCAGGGCGGACCGAATGCGGGTGTCATCCGTAATCTTGCCGTCGTCATCGCGCGGGACATTGAAATCCACGCGCACAAGGGCGGTTTTTCCATTTAAGTCTGCTGATTCCAGCCGCGTAAAACTCATGCTTTGCTTTCCAGTTTATTTGGGGCCATCTTTGTGCCCATTTCTCGGGCGACATCTATCATACGGTTCGCAAAACCCCACTCATTATCGTACCAGGCAATAATCTTGACCAAATCGCCGTCCATATCTTTGGTCAGCAAGGACGCGAAGGTCGCGCTATTGGGGTCATGGTTTAGATCAGAACTGACAAGCGGGTTTTTGGAATAACAGATGATGCCCTTCATCGGGCCTTTTGCGGCTTCTTCCATCACGGCATTGACCTCGGCGGCAGAGGTTCTCATTTCTGGCTGAAAGGCCAGATCCACCATAGACACATTGGCGGTCGGCACGCGCACGGCAGAGCCGGACAGACGGCCCTGTAATTCCGGAATCACGAGGCCCACAGCTTTGGCAGCCCCAGTGGATGTCGGAATCATATTCAGCCCGGCCGCGCGGGCGCGGTAGAGGTCTTTGTGGGAGTTATCCAAAATTCGCTGATCTTGCGTATAAGCATGCACGGTCGTCATAAATCCGCGGCGAATACCTACCGTTTCCATCAGGACTTTCGCGACAGGTGCGAGGCAATTTGTTGTGCAAGACGCGCAAGACACGACCGTATCTGCCGCCGTCAAATCCCCATGGTTCACGCCGTAAACAATGGTCTTGTCTACGTTTTGACCGGGAGCTGATATAAGCACAGCCTTCGCACCCGCTTTCAAATGCGGTTGAACGCTCTCTTTTGACCGGAAAATACCCGTGCAATCCATGACGATGTCGATGCCCATACCGCCCCAATCGACAGCTCCGGGGTCACGCTCATGGCTCATTGCGACGCGGTTGCCGGCATATTCGATATAGCCGTCGCCGACTTCGACGTCTTGTCCAAAGCGGCCATGCACAGAATCATAACGCAGCAAATGTGCGGAGGTTTCAATCGCGCCGGGGGAGTTGATAGCCACAAGCTCGACATCTTTGATGCCATATTCAACCAGTGCGCGCGTCACGAGGCGCCCAATCCGGCCAAACCCATTAATTCCGATTTTTATCGTCATTTCCGTCTCGTTTCTTCAACGTTTGAGGGCTCTGAAAATCTCGCTCCCCATGGGCAGGCGCGCCGAACAAGTCAACTTAATCCCCTTGTCCTTTCGCAATTTGCGGGCCATTCTATGTATAAATTATTGAATTCGGGTGAATGAAATGAATGACAGCGCTGACATAAAATCTGCGAAAGCTGCTTTGAATAATTCTGTTGATTTACTCGAGGGGAGCGTGGCTAAACTTCTGTCCAGAATGAAGACATTAGAGGCCGGCGCGAATGATAGCGAGGCCTTTCGCGCCGACCGCGCGAAGCTGGCTGAACAACTCGATGAGATGGCCGCGCAGGCGGAAGCCGCGCAAAACAAACTGGCCTCCCGCGAAGCCGATTTTACGAAATTGACACGCGACAGCGAGGCTGAGCTGGACCGCGTCATGACTGTGGTGCGCGGCGCACTCGAACGGTCTTTAGGAGCTTAGCATGGGAAAAGTCAGCCTAGATATAAATGGCCGCAAATATGCAATGGGGTGCGAGGACGGCGAAGAGGAGCGCTTGCTGCGTTTGGGGCAAAAGCTCGATGACCGGGTGACGCAAATGGCCAATCAATTTGGTCAAATCGGTGACCTGCGTCTCCTTGTGATGGCGGGCATCACCATGATGGATGAGGTCGAAGACACGATGGAGAACCTTGACCTGCGCGTCGACGCCCGCGCAGCAGGCCTACGCAAAGAACGAGACGCGGCCACGCTCGCCAGCGCGAAGAGCCAAGCCGAGGCGGCGAAGGCGTTAAGCGAGGCGGCAAAACGGATTGAGGGTTTGGCGGCGAAGTTGAACGGATAGCAGGCATGTGGGCTTATTTACGCTGGGGCTTAGTCTTGTTCTGGACAGGCTTGCTTTTAGGATGCGTAAAAGCCGCTGGGCCAGATCTTTATTTGATTGAGGGGCGGTATGTCCAGACGGGTGATGAAATTCGACTGTCCTATCCAGGATCGCGATTTCGGCTTGCATCAAATGGCAATGATCTTGTTATTTACGTAACGGCGACTCAGCCCGGTCTCATGCTCGATATGAGAGTTGAATACGGCGGTTGGGAGACGATTGTTCTAACGGAGGGTGAAAATGAGATTTTTCCTTTTGAGGCTCCCCGTGTGGATAATCCTTCAACACATCGTTGGCAGATTGACTTAATACGCCGAAATGAAGCTTGGCAAGGCGATGTGATTGTCACCGGGACTCATAGCTACGGTATATTAGTGCCGCCCACCCCTTTTCCAAAAACCAAACTCCTCTTCATCGGCGATTCCATCACGGCAGGGGCAGGGACAACATCCCGGGTGAATGAGGACGGCCAGCGCGAAGCCGTGTCAAATGCGCGCCTTGCCTATCCACGCGTGCTCGGGGACCGTCTAGACGCCCAAGTCCACCATATCGCCTATGGCGGGCGAGGGCTGACGCGAGATTGGCAGGGTGTCACCGACACGAATAATGCGCCGCAATTTTACGACCGTGTTTTGCCCGATAATCCTGACCATCTCTGGGACCCGGCTGATTATCAGGCTGATATTGTCTCTGTCATGCTGGGGACGAATGATTTTAATCTTGGCATTCCCGATCATGAAAGCTGGACGCAGGCGTATCAGGATTTTGTCACCCGTATCCGAGGGGATTATCCAAAAGCGCAAATTTTTCTGATTTCCTCCCCCATGACGGGCGGTGAAAAAGGGGATGCGCTCAAAGCTT
>CAZSKH010000076.1:0-9853 GCA_964607395.1 uncultured Algimonas sp. | reverse complement strand
GTCACATATTCAACGGAGGCTGGCTGAACGACAACAGTTTCAGAGACAGTTTCGAATGTTGCAGGAATTGTAACTAGCTCTGTGCTGGCTTCCTGAACGACCACTGTTTCAGTGACTGTTTCGAAGACCGGTGGGATCGTCACGAGCTCTGTAGACGCTTCCTGAACAACGACTGTCTCGGAGACAGTTTCGAATGTCGCCGGGATTGTGACGAGCTCTGTAGATGCTTCTTGGGAAACGATGTTTTCAGAGACTGTCTCATATTGAGCCGGAACAACTGTGTACTCAACAGAGGCTGGCTGGACAACGACTGTCTCAGTGACAGTTTCATATGTCGCTGGGATTGTAACAAGTTCTGTAGAGGCTTCTTGCGAAACAACAGTCTCTTGGACGGTTTCAAACACAGGCGGGATCGTCACGAGTTCTGTAGACGCTTCCTGAACAACAACAGTTTCGGTGTAGTTCTCGTAAACGGCTGGGATCGTGATGTATTCGACTGATTCTGGCTGAACGACGACTGTCTCGGAGACAGTTTCGTAAACCGGAGGAATGGCAACCAGTTCGGTTGACGCTTCCTGAACAACAACAGTCTCAGTGACCGTGCGGAACGTGTTTGCGCCGGATGTTGCGCCGCCGCCGCGATAGGCGTTAACCGCTGAACGGGACACCATACGTCCGCCGGACGCTACGATGTTACCTGATCCGTCGAGGGAGCCGATGCTGGAGCCTGAGGCGTTATATACACGGCCATCAGAGGCGACTGAGTAAGTCGTTCCGCCGACAACGAGACGTGTCCGTGAAGATCCAGTGCCAATCAGTGTTAGGGGGTTAACAGCATTAGCAGCCAAGACGCTTCCGTTATTCGCGACAATATTGCCGGATGCGTCAACAGAACCAATCCGCGCGCCCGCGGCATTGGTAACCGTTCTGGAAGAATCGATCGTGTATGGCGTTCCGCCAACAGTCACTGTGACCGTGCCACGACCCGGAACAACAGAACCACCGGTTCCAGCCACGACGAGCTCATAGCTTTCTTCTTGGACGAGGATACGTTCAGGAACAGTCTCTAGCTGCGCAGGGATCATTTTGATCTCCTCGCCCGCCTGGCGCAGAACAACTTGCTCTGTAGACGTTTGATACTGAGCGGGCACAATAACCCGTGCGAAACACTCACCCGGTAGCGGATTGCCTGGTGGCAGCTCCTGAGCGATTGTTGGTGCGGCAAATACCGCGGCCGATGCGGCCAATAGAAGAGTGCGTTTCATTTTAAGAAAACCCCCAAAGTCTCCAGTTATAGTCATCCGCGACATGCGAATACCTCCAATAGCCCCTAAATCCGTCAAATTGACGGTAGGCCTTAACTTCCTCTTAAACTTTGAGAAAGGTATTTCAATTGCTAATTGGTGTTACGCGAAAAGGTTGGAAGAAAGACGCCTTAGCGGCGTGTAACATCTCCCTGTCTCCTCTCGTATCGCCATAAGCTTCCGTTATTGTGACAGAATGTGGCGCAAATTGGTCCAAAATGCGGCGGACTTTGTTTTCCCCCCAAACATTATAGCCCTGAAGCTCTCCAGTGATTCTGTCATTGTTGATTGCCAACTCGGTTGCCATGACGTGTTTATGCTGAATATTATATGAACTCGCCCAAAAGCGCAGATAAGGACCGATCGAGGCGCTGCATATATATAATGACTCGGGACCACAGTTCGGATCAGCTAAAAGCGCCTCTATCCGTTCAATGGCTGCGGGCCTAATCAGGCTAGGAATGACATCTGCCGCGAACTGCGCAGCCCCAGCGTCAACATCCGCTGCGGATTTGCCTGAAAAAAAGCGCCGGACCACGGCTTTTTTGACGGCATGGCGATCAATACGGCCCAGTTTGTAAGCGATGAAAGTCGGTAAAAGCCGCACGATGTTCAGCAGCCAAAGCGGCGTTCCTGCGTAATATTTCAAGAATAGTGCGAATGTGTCGCGGGTCGTGATCGTCCCGTCAAAATCGAAAACGAAAATCTTATGATCAAGGTCTGTTTCGGGGTTTCGCATTGCGAGCCTTCTAAGGGGCGAAGAGGCTCATGCAAGCCTGCAATCGCAGTGTGCTTTCCAGATCGTCAATGCACGGAACGGGCCATAGCGAGCATCTGCGGATCGGGACTTGAATCGCCTTGCTTCGCGCTCCAGACACAGTGTCAACGAATCTTACTTCTGATTGTGCTCGAGGATTTTATGCGCCCGTCTTATTTGACCCAAGTTTCTGTAATGGCTTTATTTTTTCTATCGGGTTGCGAGGCAAACACCTCAAAATTGCCATCCATTGACGATGTGCCTTTTGCTCATATGGCGTCTGATTTGCCAGTCGATACCGCTATCACTTATGGAGAGTTGTCTAATGGGCTGCGCTATGCCGTGCGCGAGAATGACACACCGACGAAAACGGCAACGCTTCTCATGCGTATCGATACGGGCTCTATCAATGAAACGGATGAGACGCGGGGGCTTGCCCATTTCTTGGAGCATATGGCGTTTAACGGGTCCGAGAACATTCCCGAAGGCGAGATGACGAAACGGCTCGAGCGCTATGGTTTGGCTTTTGGGGCGGATACAAATGCGTCGACCGGATTTACCGAAACCACCTATCAATTGGAGCTTCCTGAGGTGACGGAAGAGATGCTGGATGTCACGCTGGGAATCATGCGCGAAACGGCAGAGCGTTTACTGCTCGACCCGGAGGCGATTGAGAAAGAACGCGGTGTGATTCAGGCCGAGCGGCGGGCGCGATCGAATCCCGCATTTAAGGCGTTTTTGGACCAGCTTGACTTTTACGCTGGTCATACGGTTTTGCCAGACCGGCTTCCAATTGGAACAGAGGCCACAATTGACACGGTAACGCCGGAGCAATTCCGCGATTTCTATCAGCGGTATTACCGGCCTGAAAAAACCTTCATCACTTTGGTTGGCGACATAACGCCAGAGTTCGCCGTTCAAAAAATTGAACAATATTTCGGCGATTGGACTGAACCGGCAGGTGTCGAGGCTGGGATGAGCGTCGAGATTGATTCTGTGGCAATCACATCGCCGCGTTCTCGCGTCTATTCTGATCCTGAAATTCAAACATCAGTCAAACTCGCGGTACTGAAAGCGCTGGAAGAGGAGTCGGACACGGTTGCGAATCGCAAAGAGGGCTTGATTGAGAGCCTGGGCAACTCAATGTTGAATCGCCGCCTCAGCAAAATGGCCCGGAAGGAGGACTCCGCCTTCATCGCGGCAGGTGTGGGCGGCAGTAATTTTTTCGATGTCGCAGAGGTCTCTTCGCTAACAGTCAATACGCAGCCCGATAATTGGGAGGCAGCACTAGCTCAAGGAGAGCAGGCCTTGCGTCAAGCGCTGGAATTTGGCTTTTCTCAGGCTGAATTAGACGAACAGCTCGCCAATATCGAAAATTCACTAGAAGTTTCGGTTCAAACGTCGCCAACGCGCCGAACCCCGCGTTTGGCAAGGCAAATCATGGGCGCCTTTGGCAGTGAGGCGGTCGTAACCACACCGCAAACCTCGCTTGAACGGTTTGTCGCAAACAAACCAGACATTACGCTGGAAGCTGTCACGAAAGCCTTTCGTGAGGGCTGGGACGGGCTGGATGCGGCTCCGCAGCTTTATTTGCAAACCCCTAAAACCCTGGAAGACGGTGAAGCGAAACTTGAGGCAGCTTTTGCCGCCTCGAAAGCTATTCCGATTGAAGCACGCGAGGAGGAGGCGAAACTCACCTTCGCCTATGATGACTTTGGCCCAGCCGGAAAGGTTGCCAGCCAATCCCGTATCGAGGATTTGGACGCTACCTTAGTCATGTTCGAGAATAACGTTCGCTTGAATATGAAAAAGACGGATTTTGAAGACAATGTCATCCGCTTATCCGCACGAATTGGGGCTGGAACACTCTCCGCGCCGACCGATGTGGCGCCGGGTTTCGAAATTTATACGTCTAATATGCTGACGCTTTCCGGCCTAGGGGAACATAAGGTGGATGATATTTCGACGATAATGGCCGGTAAATCGGTTGGGGTAAGGAGAGGGTTGGGCGGAACGGCGGTGACATTGTCGGGCTCAACAACGCCTGATGATTTGGCCTTGCAGCTAAAACTTATGACCGCTTATGCAACGGACCCCGGATATCGCCCGGAAGCGCAATCGCAATATGACAAATATATCCGCTCTTGGTATCCCACACTGGATAGCACGCCCGGCGGCGTGGCGAGCCGAGATATTGGCCGTATCTTGCGATCTGGCGATGCACGCTGGGGCATCCCTGCCGAGGCTGACCTGCTCGACGTTGATTTTGACCTGATCAAAAGCTGGATGGATGAAAATGTTCAAAACGGCGCAATTGAGCTCACCGTTGTCGGGGATTTTGAGGAAGATGCCCTTATTCAAGCTGTCGCTGAGAGTTTTGGCGCGCTGCCCGAGCGTCCGTCCGAGCCTTACCGTCCTGATGCCGCGCTCACAGCGTTAAAATTTCCGGCCGGATCAAGCGAGCCGACCGTCTTGCGCCATGCGGGTGATGCAGAGACGGCGCGTCTTTATGTCTATTGGCCAGCTCCGGATGGGTCTGACTCGAAAATCTCTCGCGAAACGCAAATGCTAGCGGATCTTTTCCAATTGCAACTGACCGAGGTCCTGCGCGAGGATGAGGGCGCGACCTATTCGCCGGGTGTGTCTCGCACCGGATCGCGCCTTTATCCAAATTACGGCTTTATCGGCGCGCAAATCGAAGTGAGCCCGGACCGGATCGATGCGATGGCGGACCGCATTCGCGAGGTTGCCGCAGAATTCCAATCCGGCAAGATTGACGCGGATGTTTTTGACCGCGCAATGAAGCCAACTTTGGAGTATCTCGAAACGAGCGTTGAAAATAACGGTCTTTGGATGAGCATTTTGGCTCGGGCGCAAACTGATCCGGAACCCGTCGCCCGTTTCCGGACCCGCGACGCGGCGTATCAAAACATGACGGTCGAGGACCTGAAACCCGTTGCGAAACAAGTCTTCAACTCGTCCAAATCGGTGGAAATCCAAATCCTGCCGGAAAACTAAATCCAGCGGTATAATTGGCTTGCGCCTTGCAAAACGGGGAGGTGGCTGAAAATAAACCATTTTCTTCCACCTTCCCGTAAGAATTAGCGTCTTGTTAACCATAATTTTCGCCATTTTGTCCCGTGCAGGGACGGGTCAAAGATTTGGCAAAGGGGATGCACCCTCAACTCCATAACGTCGTCGCACTGTCCCGATTTGGGCGAAGCGACATAATTTGGAGTTGGATGATGAAACGGACCTTTAATCATACCGCAGCCTCTTACCGAAATGAAACCGGCGGCAACGTCGCGATCATGTTTGCTATTTGCCTGTTTTTACTAGTTGGCCTCTTGGCTGTCGCTGTTGACCTCACGAACAGTTTTTCAGCAAAACAACGTCTGCAAGATACAACGGATGCCGTTGCCTTGCTGGCCGCGAAAGATAAATCTTTGGATACGCCGGAGAAGCTGACAGCCGCTGCACAAGCGCTTTACGACACGACATATCCGGGAGATACGGGTGTTCGCATCGTTATCCAAGATATGCAGCGCAATGGCGATGAAGTGACAATTGTTACAAAAAACAACATCGACACCTATTTCGGCGATATCTTCAACAAATCCGACATCGATGTGGCTGTAACGTCCTCTGCTGTATATTCCACAAAAGCGATGGATGTCGCACTTGTGCTGGATACGACCTATTCTATGAGCGAAAACAACAAGATCGGTGGCCTCAAGGTTGCAGCCAGCAACTTATTGACCACCTTTGACGAGCTGGACAATGAGAACCTTCGCGTGTCTGTCGTGCCATTCGCGCAATATGTGAATGTTGGCAAATCTCGCCGGAATGCGAAATGGTTGGACGTACCGGCCGACTCAAAGACGCAGGGCGCTGAAGTTTGTAGAATGAAGCGTGACGTGATTTCGAAATCTAACTGTCGTCGTATCAAGAAGACATGCACAAATGACGGCGTTTCATTCGATTGTTCATACAATCAGTGTGATAACAAGTACGGACCGGAATATGAGCACTGCTATACACCAGTCGCTAAGCAAACATGGAATGGCTGCGTGGGTTCCCGTACTGGCGGACATGACGAGCGGGTTGCCTATAACGGTAAGAAAATTCCGGGGTTGCTTAACGCGACATGTGGTAAAGAGCTGCAAACCTTGTCTAACAACATGACGAAAGCGAAAAGCACAGTGTCTTCCATGACGGCCGCTTGGAACAATGGCGATACATATATCCCGTCAGGCGTACTTTGGGGTTGGAGAACACTGGACGAGTCAGTTCCGCTCTCTTCCGCGGGCAAAAAAGTCGTCGCGAAGCGTGACAAAGTCATGATCGTGATGACCGACGGGCAGAACCAAGGATCTAAGAACGGCAAAAAGCACACGGGTAAAAACACGAAAGCTGCAAATGCCAAGACAGACGCTACTTGTGAAGCGGCCAAACGTGACGGCGTCACAATCTACACCATCGCCTATGATGTGAATGATACGACGACGAAAAACATGCTGACACGCTGTGCATCCGGAAGCGCGAACTTCTTCGATGCGGGGAACGCCAGCGAGTTGAACAAAGCCTTCGAAGCGATTGGTGATGCTTTGAACGAGCTTCGGATCGCTGCTTAAAGGCACCTCAAACCAAAAACGGAAAAGCCCCCTCGCAAATGAGGGGGCTTTTTTTGTTCTGAGATTTGGTTTTGGATTAATAAGCCTCTGGTCCTGCCAAGATTTTATCTTCCGGACACTCGGTGACAGCGCCCTCTGCGGCGGGGCCACTCACGGCCAATAATTGCATATGGAATAAGAGTGTCGAGCCGCCGGGGATGCCGCGTCCATCCCGACTGCCATAAGCGAGGTCAGAATTAATATAGAGCGTGCGCGCCTCGCAAACTTTCATTTCGCCCAAAGCTTCGTTCCAGCCTTTGATGAAACCGTTAGATCGACCTGTCAGGGGTTGTCCGCGCGTGTAGGAACTGTCGAAGACCTCCCCATCGATGAAAAAGCCGTGATAATTCGCAGCAATGCCTTGTCCAGGAGCCGCTTGCGCGCCGTTTTCCAGCCCGGCTTGAACAACCTTATACTGCAAACCGGAATCCGTTGTGACAACGCCGTCAAGCGCTGCATTATCTGCCAAAAAACGCGCCCCAACAGCGGCCGTCAGCGCATTTTTACTTTTCAAAGCGACATCAACATTCGCAATGGCTTCTTTTTGCTTTTCAAGTAGAGTTTCAAGATCCGCGTTCGGGTCGAACTCAAGCACCGTTTTTTGAGCGGAACCAGTTTGATCACCAGCGGGAGCGCAGGCCGTGACGGCGAGGGCGGCTAGGCTTGCAAGAAGAATATTTTTCATGTGAGTCTCCAGAATTTTGATAGTTTGATTTTAGCGCGCGAGTTCTTTCATCGCGGATTCGAGGCCCGACAATGTCATCGGAAACATACGGTCTTCACCGATGATGTCCTGAATCATTTTTGTCGATTGGGAATAGGCCCAATATTTTTCTTCGGTCGGGTTGATCCAAACGAGGTGAGGGTAAATCTCGGCAAGGCGCTGTAGCCAAACCGCGCCGGGTTCCTCGTTCCAATGCTCAACAGAGCCGCCGCGCATTGCGATTTCATAGGGGCTCATGGCCGCATCGCCGACCATGACAACGCGGTGGTCACTGCCGAATTTGTGGAACACATCCCACGTCGGTGTGACTTCGCTCATGCGGCGGACATTGTCTTTCCAAACTTGCTCATAGAGGCAGTTATGGAAGTAAAAATATTCTAAGCGTTTGAACTCGCTGCGCGCAGCAGAGAACAGCTCTTCGACTTGTTTAATATGGCCGTCCATCGATCCGCCAATATCGAAAAAGGCCATGACTTTGACAGCGTTGCGGCGTTCGGGCCGCATTTTAATATCCAGCCAGCCTTGTTTCGCTGTGCCCTTAATTGTCCCAGCGAGGTCAAGCTCATCCGCTGCGCCGTCACGCGCGAATTTACGCAGGCGGCGTAAGGCGACTTTAATGTTTCGCGTGCCAATTTCCTTGTCGCCGTCGAGGTTTTTGAAAACGCGTTTATCCCAGACTTTGACAGCCTTGCCGTGACGGCCTTCTTTTTGGCCAATGCGCACGCCTTCGGGATTATAACCATACGCGCCAAAGGGTGATTTCCCCGCTGTGCCGATGTTCTTATTTCCGCCTTCATGACGCTTGTCTTGGTTGTCGAGGCGTTCTTTCAAAGCCTCCATAATTTTGTCAAAATCGCCCAAGGCTTCGATCTCCGCCATTTCCTCAGGCGAGAGGTGCAGCTCGGCCATTTTTTTCAGCCAATCCGCCGGGATTTGCGCGTCATCGCTTCCGAAAATGTCGCCAAGATAATCGACTCCGCGAAACACATGACTAAAGACCTGATCAAATTTATCTAGATCGCGCTCGTCTTTAACCAGCGCCGTGCGGGACAAATAATAAAACCCGTCCAAGCTCTCATTCGGAATATCTTTCTCCACGCCCTCAAGCAGCGTCAAATATTCCCGAATGGAAACGGGGACACGCGCACGGCGGAGTTCTGAGAAGAAGTGGTGGAACATAAAAAGCCTATATCACACCTCCCCCTCAAGGGGGAGGAAAGACGCGCATAGCGCGGCGAGGTGGGGGAAGTCATCACAAATTATGCGATGTGAAACCTCCCCTCTGTCATCGCTTTGCTCGACATCTCCCCCTGAAGGGGGAGACTAAAGCCCAAAGCTCATATTCTCTGCATTACTGCGCTAATTCCTCCGGCAGTTCTGGATTGGGATCGGTCGGAGCTCGACCTTGTCTGCCGGAATATTTAAACACGACAAATTCTAGCGGGCTGTCGTCTGCGGCTTTTACGCCGTGATAATCCCACGCACGAGCGAACAGGATGTCGCCTTCTTTGGCCGGCATTGTTTTTCCGTTCAAATACCATTCGCCGCGACCCTTTGTGACCATCAGATATTCTTCATCTGCATGACGATGCGGAGGATGGATTTCCTGCCCGGCGTCAATTTTTGCGACGCCAACCAACACGGGTTTCAAAAGGTGCGTGTCCTCGGTGAAATAGGGATAAAATGTTCCCCAAGGGGCCGTATCGGAGGTGACCTCCGCTTCGGACATAATCGCAGAATCGCCCGCCATATTGACGATATCGCCATCCGCGCCGCTACAGCCTGCGAGCAAAAGGGCCGCGCCCAGAATTAGGTTTCTCATGATTTACACTCTCCAGTATAAGAGGCGCTGACGCCTTTTGAATTTGCGGCACATTCATTGGAATAGGTTTTTCCGTCGCATCCGCAAACGGGATTATAGTCCATTGTACACATTTCAGGAATGGGCGAGCAAATACCGGGGGCATCGGCTGCGCCGCACATATCGCCGATTGTTCGGCGGCAAAACTCGCCTGTTTCGCAGACATCTGCGCCGCCGCCGACCATGCGAACCCCGCATAAGCGGGCCTTGGCAGGAACGTCGCTGACAGGAAAGCCGGGCGGGGGCAGGTGAGGTTGGTTTTCTGGCTTGGACTGGGTGTCGGCTGCCGCGCAAGCTCCCAGAAAAAGTGCTCCCGTGAGGAACACTCCAATGAGATGCGCGCCGCGCATTAACCGGTTCTCACATCAGTTTCGATCCGCGCTGCAACTTCAGGGTCCAAACGCATTTCCATAGCCAGATGGTCCAGATAATCGCGCTCGCGCGGGTTCAACCCATTCGCGATACGGCAGGACACGGCATATATTTCTAACTTGGTCTGCTCGTCCGTAGCTAGGGCTGCAATCGCACTCGGAT
>CAZSKH010000075.1:6979-9880 GCA_964607395.1 uncultured Algimonas sp. | reverse complement strand
CCCGTCATTGATTTCGAAGTGACACCCAACCGCCCCGATTGGCTTGGCGTAAATTCCATCGCGCGCGACCTCGCCGCCGTTGGATTAGGCGAGTTAATCACGCCTGTGATTGAACCCGTCAAAGGCACATTCCCTTGCGAGCAAAAAATCAAAATCGAAGACACCGACGGCTGTCCTGCATTTGTTGGCCGAGTAGTGACTGGAGTCAAAAATGGCCCCTCACCGAAGTGGTTGCAGGATCAACTCAAAGCTATCGGTTTGCGTCCAATCTCGGCCCTCGTCGATATTACAAACTTCATCACATATGACCGCGCGCGGCCATTGCATTTTTATGACCTAAATAAGGTCAAAGGCGCGATGACTGTGCGGCGCGGCAAAGACGAAGCTTTCGACGCTTTGGATGATAAATCCTACACAGCGACGGATGCGGACATCGCCATCACAGACGATTCAGGCATTCTTGGCCTTGGCGGGATTCTGGGCGGAACCACAACGGGCTGCGATGAAGGCACTACGGATATCCTAATTGAGAGCGCCTATTTCGACCCGCTGACTATCCGCAAATCTGCCAAGCGCATGGCCGTCAACTCCGATGCGAAATATCGCTTTGAGCGCGGGGTTGATACGGGCGGATTAATTGATGGCGCAGAGCTGGCCACGCGCATGGTGCTCGACATTTGCGGGGGCGAAGCGAGCGAGATTAAAATCGCGGGCGCAATCCCCGCTGACCCGCCCGTCATTAAATTCGACACCGCCCTGAATGAACGCCTGACGGGGTTGAAACTCACCGATGGAGAAATGACCAAAATCCTGACGGACCTCGGGTTCGCGGTCGGAAAAGACTGGACCGTCACGGTCCCAAGCTTCCGCCGCGACGCGCGCGAAGGCGCAGACCTTGTTGAGGAAATCGCACGCATTCACGGCTTCCATAATCTCGAAGCCATCAGCTTACCGCCGCTCCCCGGACGCCGCGAACCCACAGCGACTCTCACGCAAAACCGAACGCGCCTCGCGCGCCGCGCTTTGGCGGGACGCGGTCTCTCCGAAGCCATCACATGGTCCTTTGTTTTGAAAGCACATGCAGATGCGTTTGACGGCGGGCAGGAAAACCTCGCGCTGGACAACCCGATTTCAAATGATTTGAATTGGATGCGCCCCAGCGCGCTCATTCACTTGCTGCTGGCGGGACAACGCAGCGCAAATAACGGCTATCCCGGCGCAGCTTTGTTTGAATTAGGTCCGATTTTTCAAGGCACTGCCCCAGAGGAGCAATCGCTCTCTCTCGCGGGGATGCGCCGCGCGGAAAGCCCGCGTGATTGGGCCGGTGCGGAAGAAATCACTGCGCTAACCGCCAAAGCCGATGCTATTTCTGCGCTGGCGGCGATGGGTGCGAATACGGATAATCTGCAAGTCATGGACGCAGTTGGCAGCTATTGGCATCCGGGCCGGTCAGCGTCTTTGCGTTTGGGACCGAAAAATGTGCTCGCGAGTTTTGGCGAGATCCATCCGCGCGCGCTGAAGGCACTCGGCGTTGATGGCCGGGTTGTCGCGTTTGAAATCGCACCGGATAATCTCCCCGCACCTCGCAAAAAGTCAGCCAGCAAAGCCAAGAAAGCTCTGACCCTGTCTGACCTTATGCCCGTCCACCGGGACTTTGCCTTTATCGTCGACGAGACCGTCAAAGCCGGAGATATTCTCAAAGCTGCCAAAGGCGCAGATAAGCAGCTCATCACCGATGTAAGCCTCTTTGATATTTACCGTGGAAAAGGCGTAGATGACGGCCATAAAAGCCTCGCGATTGATGTGACCCTCACGCCGAAAGACGTGACTTTAACGGACGCCGATATCGAAGCCGTGAGTAGCAAGATCGTGGAGAAAGTCATGAAAGTGGGTGGCCGTCTAAGAGGGTAGTTGTTCAGGGTCTTTTAGGAAAAGCCGCCTATCAGGATAAAATGAAGATCCTGATAGCATTTAAATACGTGTTCAAAAACCTGCGGCTTGCAGCCTCGCTTTCGCCTTTTGTAATCTTGGGTGTCATAGCCGCTGAGGGGGTGCAGCATGCCGCCGAATATTGGCTCGGCATGTATCAATCACAGGCCATCTTTCACGACCTAGAAAACCATCCTTTGCGATTGGGGGCTGGCGCGCTGAAGGCAATTGTCATGATTGCGGGATGTTATTTGATCGCGAAAGCCCTCGCAGATCATCAAGGTCCACCTCCGAAACGCGGATCATTCCGGGCAGATATGATACGACGATTATGGGACCCTAAACTGGGCATCACCGGCCTCGTGATCGCGATCTCACTCGCCGCCCCGATCATCTTCCTGCACTATAAGCTCTCCTATTTCGCAATGGGCCACGAATATGCACCGCTATTATTGGCAGTAGATAGTTGCCTCATCGGCATATTGGCCTGGGTCGCGGGTACGGCAATTTGGGCCGGAGACAAGGCCGAGCATGAGCGGTCATAAGTGAGGCATATGACCGATCAATCACGGCATCAGCGGCCGTCTTGAAACTCCTCATTATCGGCGGCTATGGAACGTTTGGGTTTAGAATTGCCGAGCGATTGTCAGGTGAGACCGGGCTGGAAATCATCCTTGCGGGACGGGATTTCGGAAAGGCGCAAACCGCCTGTTCAAAGCTCTCCGGCGCGGCCATATTCACGCCCTTGAGGCTGGACAGAAACAATTTCGTTTTGGACGTCAAACCTGATCTGATTGTGGATGCGTCTGGTCCTTTCCAATCCTATGACGGATCGCCGGTGATGGATTACTGCATCAAAAACAGCATTCATTATGCGGACCTGTCCGACGACGGCGGCTTTGTCAGCGCGCTTCTGGCGCAAGACGCAGACGCGAAGTCTGCGGGCATTATTGCCGTCTCAGGATTATCGAC
>CAZSKH010000075.1:0-6879 GCA_964607395.1 uncultured Algimonas sp. | reverse complement strand
TCCGGGCGGTATCCCGCTCCCGCGCCTGCCCTTCGCCGTCGCAGACGCGCCCGACGCCACAGTTTTAACGCATAGCTTTCCGAACCTCGCAAATATCTGGACGGGCGCGGGGACCCGGCCCATTTGGATGCACCGTCTATTAGTCTGGCTCGCGCGCGGCGTTTCCAAAGGCTCTGTGCCTAACCTCTCGAGCTTGGCCGATTTATTTCACCGCAGCAAAGCCTCGTTCCGAATTGGCGACCATCGCGGCGGCATGATTGTGACCGCGTCAAATGCGTCTGGTGCAGCGAGTTGGCATCTTGTCGCGGAAGGCGATCATGGACCCTATATCCCCTCGCTTCCAACCGTCGCATTTGTGCGCAAATTAATGCGGGGCGCAGGCCCAAAACCAGGAGCCTATTCCGGCAATGACCTGATTGACATCGACGATTTGGAGCCTGAATTTGCGAAATTAGATATCGCTTACGGCTTGCAATATGACGGAGCGGCGCTTCCGGTCTATGAAGCCGTTATGGGCGAGGCCTATGCAAAGCTCTCCCTCGCTATTCAAGATTTACACCGAACCGGAGAAAGCCGTGCCTTCGCCGGATATTGCGTGGTGACGCGCGGACGAAACCCGCTGTCACATATTGTGGCAGCGATTGTTGGATTTCCCAAAAGTGGCGAGAATGTCCCGGTCTCAATCACGGTGACGCCAGATGCAACAGGCGAAATGTGGGTTCGGGATTTTGGTGGCCAGATATTCCAAAGCCATCACAGCCACGGCAAAGGCAGGTGGTCGCGCCACGTCACGGAAAAATTTGGACCTATGGCCATACACATGGCGATTTTGGAAGACGGCGGAAAGCTACGCATCAAAACGCGCGGCTGGTCGATTTTTGGCATGCCTTTGCCGAAAGTTCTACGGCCCGGTGGAGATGTTTTTGAGACTATAGACGATCAAGGCCGTTTCGTATTTCACGTCGATCTGACCGCCCCGCTTTTTGGACGGCTGTGCAAATACCAAGGCTGGCTGGTGCCTCAACTGTCCAAACCTTAGATAGGAATGAGGCCGAAACCCTTTGGCTTCTTTCTCACATAGCTGGTGTAGCCGACATTCGCGCCGAGACGCAGGCCGCCGCCCGCGCGAACCGGCGCAAGCGTAATCCCATTGGCGCGCTGATAATTCACGGCCATGCCCGCGACCAAATAGGCGGACCCATCGACACCGGGGAAACGGCGGAATATATCGTCAGGCCTGTCTAAGTCATAAACCAAAGTGAAAACACGGCTGACTTCTGCACCGGCGTCCAGTCCGACGCTCGGGCCTTTCCAATAGACTTTCTGGCTTTGACCATTCTTCATCCAAAGTGTGCCTTCGCCGTATTTCGCGCCAAAAATCAGCGCGCCGCCGCCCTCTTCGCCGGTGATATAACCAACAGGGCGGCCCTGTTTTTTGAATAAACGCTCAATAGTCGACGCCGCACTTTCCGCCGTCACGCCCATGTGGTCGGAAATGGCGGTGGTCAATTCGGTCCGGTTAAAGCCCTCTTTTTGCGCCTTTGCCTGTGCATCAGCTTGCGGATAGCCATTCGGATTATTTCGCTTTGCTGTCGTTGAACAGGCGGAAACCGCGAACCCTGCGGCGCATAACATCGTCGTGACGAGGACAGAACGGTTATATTTCAGAAAGGCTTGGACACGGTTTTTCATACCCGCAAGCTATGGTGTTTACGGTTAAGGCCCGGTTAATTCGCCGCGCGCCTGTCCTTACGCTTTCGCAAGATTTTAGCCACGATTCCGGCTGCGCCGAGACCGAGGGATATAAATACCAAAGGCACGAAAAACGCGAATTTCAGCAACGTAAAGACCCCGGCGAAACTTCCGATGATTTCGGAGGACGTCGCCATGACCAAAGCCAATGAACTATCTTCGAGAAAATCAAAAGCTAAGAACCCCATTGGCGCCAGCAATATCCAGCGCCATTTCGATGCCATAAGTCCCAACGCCGTCAACCCAAATGCGATGACCGCTTCAAACACCCACGTCTGTAAAACCATGTAAATGAGATCAAAGCCCAGCGCCGTATATTTGATGCGGCGGCCTTCTGCGTCCAAACTCTCTATGGCACCGACCGCCTCTGCTCCTGTGTAAAATCCACGCTCTTGGAGATAGGCATAGTTTTCGATGCGAGTCAGCTCTCCGAATGGGCCAAGACTCGTAAACCAAACGGTATAGGCGAGAAAAACAAAGAGCAGCGCGATAAGACGCCATCCCGCGAAGCGTCGATAATTATATCCGGTTTTCATGTCCCAGCCTTAGCGCCTCGCGGCGAATTACACCAGCAGGGCCGCAATTTCTTCCGAGACAGCTTTTATGAGAGGCTGCCGAGGCGAGCTTTTCCTGAAGGTCAAATTCAACTGCCGCGTCGCGCCTTGACTGCGTAAAGGTTGCACTCCGATGCGCGGACGGTCGAGCCAGCCTGTCGCTTGGGCCAACGCCGGAACGATTGAAATGCCTTGTCCTGCCGCCACCAAGCTAATGATAGTTTCTAAACTTGTGACACTGGTTTCTGCTAATGTTGTGCGGCTTTGGATATTACACAGGTCTACCGTTTGATCGCGGAAACAATGACCCTCGGACAGTAAAATCATCTGGTCGAGCGGCAGGTCCGATGTATCGAGCCCGTCCAGCGCGGCGAGATCATGGCCCAAGGGATGGATAACCAGGAGGGGCTCATCATATAGCGGGCAAGACAAAAGCCGCAGCGTCTCCGGCGGCGTCGCCAAAATCGCTGCATCCAGATCGCCGTTCAGTAAATCCTCAGTCAGACGCTCCGTAATGTTCTCGCGAAACGCGAGTTGGAGATTGGGAAATGTCTCGCCAAGTGCCGTCAAAACTTTTGGGACCAGAAAAGGGGAAATCGTCGGAATAGAACCAAATCTAAAATGTCCAGAAAATGGATCGCTGGCTTCTGCCGTGATCGCCCGGATAGCATCCACTGCCCCCAGCGCATCATCTGCCAAGGCCAAGACACTCACCCCAATCGGTGTGAGCCTCGCCGCTCGTTTCGTGCGCTCAATCAGAGTGACGCCTAAATCCTCTTCGAGCTTTTTGAGCTGTACAGATAGGGTCGGTTGGCTGACATTGCAGCTCTCCGCGGCCTTGCCGAAATGTTTATGACGGGACAGGGCGCGCAAATAAGTCAGGTCTCTGATGTTCATAGACAAAGCCTATCATAATAATAAAAACTATCAATTAGACATATTAACTGAAGACCCGCACAAGACAGCGAAATCCGGTCTGAACCGGATATTTAAGAATCACATAATTTCTTTGGAGAGACACATGAACGAGATGTCAGTCAACACCGGCGGCAAATGCCCCGTCATGCACGGCGCAGCGGCGCAAAATAAAGTACAAGGCAACCGCCAGTGGTGGCCGGAACAACTCGATATTTCGATCCTTCATCAGGACCGCTCTTTGTCGAATCCTTTGGGTGATGAATTTGACTATGCTTCGGCTTTTGCAGCCATCGATTACGAGGCCTTGAAACAGGATTTAACGGATTTGATGACGGATAGCCAAGATTGGTGGCCAGCGGATTGGGGCCATTATGGCGGTCTGTTTGTTCGCATGGCCTGGCATGTCGCCGGCACCTACCGGACAGCAGATGGTCGCGGCGGTTCAGAAACCGGTGCGCAACGTTTTGCCCCTCTCAATAGCTGGCCTGATAATGGCAATCTGGACAAGGCGCGCCGCCTGCTTTGGCCGATTAAACAAAAATACGGCAATGCGATTTCATGGGCCGATCTATTTATCCTGACAGGTAACGTCGCCATGGAATCCATGGGCTTCAAAACCTTTGGCTTCGCAGGCGGTCGGGAAGACATTTATCAGCCCGAGACAGACATCTATTGGGGACGAGAAACAGAATGGCTCGAGGTGAGCGGCGGCCCGAACAGCCGCTATACAGGTGATCGCGATTTAGAGAACCCACTCGCTGCCGTGCAAATGGGCTTGATCTATGTGAACCCGGAAGGCCCGGATGGACATCCGGACCCGCAAGCCTCTGCTAATGATATCCGCGATACTTTTGGCCGGATGGCAATGAATGATGAAGAGACAGTTGCCCTGACAGGCGGCGGCCACACATTCGGTAAGGCCCATGGTGCGGGCGATGCAGATCTTGTTGGCGTCGAACCTGAAGGTGGAGCGCTAGAGCATCAAGGCTTTGGCTGGCTCAATACGCATAAGTCTGGCAAAGGTGCAGATGCCATCACATCCGGCATTGAAGGCGCATGGACAGCAACGCCTAATGAATGGAAAACAGGCAAGGATGAGGGATATTTTGACCTGCTGCTCGATTATGAGTGGGCCTTGAGCAAATCTCCAGCGGGCGCACATCAATGGCACCCAACAGACCCTGCTGCGCAAAAGCTCGTTCCAGATGCGCATATCGAAGGCAAGTTCAATCCGCCCATGATGACAACGGCTGACATGGCGATGAAAGTCGACCCGGCTTATCGCAAAATCTCCGAGCATTTCCGCGACAACCCAAAAGCCTTTGAAGACGCCTTTGCGCGTGCATGGTTCAAACTGACTCACCGCGATATGGGTCCGCGTTCACGTTATGTCGGTCCAGAAGCGCCTCTCGAAGTCCTAATCTGGCAAGACTACATTCCGGAATGTGATCATCCCGTCATTGACAATGGCGACATCGAAAACTTGCGTGATGAGATTCTGTCATCCGGGCTGAGTATTTCAGAGCTTGTCTCTGCGGCTTGGGCGTCTGCGGCCTCTTACCGCGGATCTGACCATCGCGGCGGGGCCAATGGCGCGCGCGTGCGCTTGAACCCGGCCAAAGATTGGGACGTCAATGAACCCAAGCAACTCGCCAAAGTCTTGAAGACACTTGAAAGCATCCAAGCGGACTTCAACGCATCGGCTACGGGTGGCAAGAAAGTCTCCATGGCTGACCTAATCGTGCTCGGCGGCACAGTGGCCGTCGCCTCCGCAGCTTCCGCAGCTGGTCATGATATCACCGTTGATTTCACGCCCGGCCGCATGGATGCCACGCAAGCGCAAACAGACGTCGAAGCCTATGCCGTGTTGGAGCCAGAAGCCGATGGTTTCCGGAACTACCGCAAGGCGGATTATTCTGTTCCGGCAGAAGCGCAGCTCATCGACAAAGCGCAACTGCTCAACCTGACAGCGCCGGAGATGACGGTACTCATCGGCGGCCTACGTGTTCTTGGTGCCAATCACGGCGGGTCCAAAGACGGTGTCTTTACGAAACGCGAAGGGCAGCTGACAAATGACTTCTTCACCAACTTGCTCGACATGGGCACGGTCTGGGAAAAAGCAGATGCGTCCGAGCAGAGCTTCGTCGGCAAAGACCGCAAAACAGGCAAGGTCAAATGGACAGGCTCGCGGGTCGATTTGGTCTTTGGGTCAAACTCTGTGCTTCGCGCGCAGTCTGAAGTTTATGCTCAATCCGATAGCGCAGACCGCTTTGTTGCGGACTTCGCGAAGGCATGGACGAAAGTCATGAATAATGATCGCTACGATTTGAGCCGAACCCCAAATGCATAAATAAATAAATCGTTGGGCCGATTAGAGCTGGCCCAACCCTAAATGCGCCCCATTTGCGCGGCATCTCTCACCTCCCCCTTTGGCCGAGAGATGTCGCGCTTTTTTATGCGCATGGCCAAGCCAATAGTTGACGCATTGACAGCGATATTGAATGAATCACGCAGCATAATTACAGGCGGATCGACATGGGCGGAGTGAAGACAGCAGTGAAGTGGATCGCGATCTCAATCGGTGGACTGTTCGCCTTGCTATTCGTTGTGGCCGCGGGGTTTGGATTTGCCACGGAAGTCGGCGTTTTTCCGGCGACACTCGTCCAAACAGGTGATGAACTTCCGCCGAAGCAATACGAAGCTCTGAGAGAGGCCAAAATATTGGAGCGCGGCGAGACCGTAAAATTCTATTATTCCGAAGGCATTCTCGATGTAACTTATGGCGGGACCATTATGACGGATAAACGCATCCTCGGATATTGGACCGAAGAAGAGGACGCCCCCAAAGAAGTCCTCGCCTATCCGCTGGACACCATAGATAGGATTGTCCAAAATATGGAGGGCGACTTTATCACAGATGGGGAATATGCCGTGGCGCAGCGCGGGGATGATGAAAACTCGCTGTTACTTTTCCTCTCGGTCGAAGAGAACCGGCATTTAGAAATGATCGAAGCGCTAGAGGCCCAGATCGCGAAGAATGAAAAACGCTGGGCCGAAGCGCCGGAATAGCCTCCTGCGGCAGCGCACCACGCTTGCCATTTTCGGGGTGCGCGCTACATAGCTCGCATGTCCGAACCCGTCGACCAAAGCCTTATCCGCAATTTCTCTATTGTCGCCCATATTGACCATGGGAAGTCGACTTTGGCGGACCGCTTGATCTCTTATACGGGAGGGCTGACCGACCGGGAAATGTCCGAGCAGGTGCTGGACAATATGGATATCGAGAAAGAGCGGGGCATCACGATTAAGGCGCAGACTGTGCGCCTTGAATATCCCGCCAAAGACGGAAAAACCTATATCTTGAACCTGATGGATACGCCGGGTCACGTTGACTTTGCCTATGAAGTCTCGCGCTCGCTCTCGGCCTGCGAAGGCTCCATCCTCGTCGTAGATGCGTCGCAAGGCGTCGAAGCCCAGACCCTCGCCAATGTTTACCAAGCGATTGAACATGACCACGAGATTGTCACGGTCCTCAACAAAATTGACTTGCCCGCCGCAGAACCGGACCGCGTCAAGCAACAGATCGAAGATGTCATCGGCCTCGATACATCGGACGCGGTGGAATGTTCCGCCAAATCCGGCATCGGGATTGAGG
>CAZSKH010000074.1:0-9931 GCA_964607395.1 uncultured Algimonas sp. | reverse complement strand
GACAGGCCCTCGGTCAGGACATTATAGACCGTATGTTCGCGCTGGGCGCGGGGAATGCCAAGACCCGTAGAGGCGTTGCCTTGCGGGTCCATATCAATCAGCAAGACGCGCAAGCCCTTGGCCGCCAGCGCCGCCGCCAGATTAATGGAGGTCGTGGTTTTTCCAACGCCGCCTTTTTGATTTACAATCGCAATTATACGGTCAGGGTTCATCGTTTGGGATACCACGTGGAAAGTCTATTTAGGGCGTAAACCGGTCATTCGCAAGATTGCGGCGGCCGGGTCAGTCTTGCTTTTGAAAGACTCCAGCTCAAAATGCCAGCCCTCGCGCGCGGTCTCTATCTCTTTATCCGCAGTTTCTCCTTTGGGCAGGAGAAGCGTTGCGCCCGGTGTCAGGTGAGGGTGGGCATAGGCCAGAAGTTTGGGCAGGGGCGCAAAGGCGCGGGCCGTGAGCACGTCAGCTTTAAGAGGGGCAAGGTTTTCAACGCGGGCCGTGTGAACCGTGACGGGAAGGCTCAATTCGCGCGCAACGGTTTTCAGGAAACTCGTCTTTTTGCCAATGGATTCAACGAGGTGAACCTCACCGGACCCTCGCTGTTTGGCGAAGATACCAAAAGAAAGCCCAGGAAAGCCCCCGCCAGAGCCCAGATCGACAAGACGCTCCCATTTTTCGGGCAAATACGCATTAAGCTGCCAGCTATCATAGGCGTGACGTCGCCAGAACTGATCTATTTCCTTGTTTGCGACAAGATTAATCCGCGCATTCCACTTGCGCAAAAGCCCGTGCCACTGCGTGAAGTCAGACAATGTTCCACGTGGAACGTTGGATATATCCGCGAAATCTTGCTCGGTCCACACGGGAGCCGCCGAATGGGGGGTCTCAGGCATTCGGCGGTCCTTACGCGGCGCGTTGCGCTTTTTTGATATGTGCAAGAACCGCCATCAACGCGCCGGGGGTCACGCCCTCAATGCGGGCGGCCTGACCCAATGTCGCGGGGCAGGCACCTGTCAGTTTGGAGCGCACCTCATTGGAGAGCCCGCCGATCTTGGCGTAATCCAGCGCGTCCGGAATGCGCAGGCCTTCGTCGCGGCGGAAAGCGTCGATGTCGCGTTGCTGGCGTTCCAGATAGCCCGCATAGGTCGCGTCAATCGTGAGATATTCCACTGTGTCCGCATCGAGCTCTGAGAGGTCAGGCCAGACCTGCGCCAAATCAGCCATGTCGATATCGGGATAGGCCAGCAAATCCATCACAGAGCGCCGGACGCCGTCTTGATTGATCTTAATCCCGGATTTCGCAAGGACGGAGGGGGTTTCAATCATCTCGGAGGCTTTGACCTTGGCGGCGCTGAATTTACTCATTTTTTCCGAGGTATAATCTGCGCGGGCCTCGCCGACGAGGCCGATCTCTGCACCCAGTTTCGTCAGGCGCTGATCTGCATTATCCGCCCGCAGCAAGAGACGATATTCTGCGCGCGACGTGAACATCCGATAGGGCTCCGTGACGCCTTTGGTGATCAGGTCATCAATCATCACCCCGATATAGGCTTGGCTGCGGTCGAGAATAAATGGCGGGCGGGATTGCGCAGCCAGGGCGGCATTGGTTCCCGCCATGAGCCCTTGCGCGGCCGCTTCTTCATAGCCTGTCGTGCCATTGATTTGCCCCGCAAGGAACAATCCGGGTTGGACTTTGACCTCCAGCGTCGCGCGCAGGTCTCGCGGGTCGACGTAGTCATATTCAATCGCATAGGCGTAGCGCTGGACTTCGACGGACTCGAGGCCGCGAATCGTGCGCAGAAACGCGTCCTGAACCTCATAGGGCAGGGAAGTCGAAATCCCGTTAGGGTAAACCGTGTCGCCGTCAGGATTGCCGGGCAGGCCTTCGGGCTCGAGGAAAATCTGATGGCGATTGCGGTCGGCAAAGCGCACGACTTTATCCTCAATCGACGGGCAATAGCGCGGACCTCGTCCCGCAATACCGCCGCCATAAACCGATGATTTTTTGATATTTTCTGAAATGACGCGATGTGTATCCTCATTTGTATGGGTAATCGCGCAAGTGATCTGCGGCACCGTAATCTCGCGGTTCAAGAACGAGAATGGCACGGGGATCTCATCCGCCGCCTGCTGCTCGAGCGCGTCCCAGTCAATCGACGCCTTCGCCAGGCGGGCAGGGGTCCCCGTCTTCAAGCGGCCCATCCGCAGACCCAAACCATACAGCCGATTGGAGAGGCCTAGCGCCGGCGCTTCGCCCCACCGCCCCGCTGGCGTGCGCGTATCGCCGACATGGATCATCCCTTTGAGAAAGGTACCCGTCGTCAGGACAACTTGCCCTGCGGCAAACTCGTGGCCATCTTCCGTACGAACCCCCACAACGCGGCCAGCCTCAACAATAATATCATCAACTGCCCCGGCAATAATCCTCAGATTATCCTGCGCCGCCAGCGCCGCCTGCATTTCTGTGCGGTAAAGATATCGGTCCGATTGCGTCCGCGGCCCGCGCACGGCTGGGCCCTTAGAGCGGTTCAGCATCCGAAACTGAATCCCCGACGCATCCGTCACACGCGCCATCACGCCGTCTAGCGCATCAACTTCGCGCACCAAATGCCCTTTGCCCAAACCGCCAATCGCGGGATTGCAAGACATCTCGCCAATCGTCTCAACCTTATGCGTCAGCAAAAGCGTCGCCGCGCCCATCCGTGCAGACGCCGCCGCAGCCTCGCAGCCCGCATGGCCACCGCCGATAATAATCACATCATATGAAGACATTGCGTTCATGGCGGCGATATAGGCGGAGAGAGCCGTTCTGTCGAGCCTCGGTCATCACAGATGTTCCATGTGGAACATTTTGATCGAAGCGCTCTATTTCCCGATGCAGAAGCTGGAAAAAATCCGGTCGAAAACCTGCTCCATATCAGAGCGGCCCGCCAATTCTTCTATATTTTTCAACGCCTTACGCAAGTCTTCGCTGGCGAGCTCTGGATCGGAGCCTAGTTTTTCACGTGCCGTGTTGACAGCTTCAGATGCCGAGGAAATGCAGTCCACGTGACGAATTCGCGTCAAAGCCGCGTTTTCCAGCCCGGAGAATTTTTCCAGAATTTGTCGCTCTATTTCAGCCAACAACACGTCCACACCCTCACCCGAGAGCGCATTTCCAATAATTTCTGAGCCGAACTGTTCCGCTAGTTGGGACTCCGTATTTACGAAAACTATATCTGACGAGATATCCGAAGAGTCGTCAACACGTACGACATGAACAACCAAATGCGCATCTTCGGCCCTCGCCAGCGCCCGCCTTACGCCCTCCGCCTCAATAGCGTCCTCACTATCGCGCAGCCCCGCCGTATCGGAGAACGTCACAGGCAGGCCCGCAATCACGGCCTGCGCCTCAATGATATCCCGCGTCGTCCCGGCTTGGGGCGAGGTTATCGCGACATCCCGCCCGATCAGTGCATTCAGCAATGTCGACTTCCCCGCATTGGGCGCGCCAATAATCGCGACCTGCAAGCCGTCCCGCACGGCCCGTCCGCGCCCGGCATCAGCCAGAGCCAAACGCATCCCCTCATAGGCTTGCAATAAAAACGGATAGGCCGCGTGAGACAGCGCATCAGGCACATCCGCTTCATCGGCAAAATCAATCTCGCCTTCGATCTGCGCGAGCCCATCCAAGATCAGGGACTGCCAACCCTCATAGGTCTCCCGCAGCGCGCCGCCCATATTGGACAGGGCTTGAACGCGCTGGCCTTCGGTCCGCGCATCAATCAAATCCGCGAGTCCCTCGGCCTCCGTCAAATCCATCTTCCCGTGCTCGACCGCGCGCCGCGTAAATTCGCCCGGCCTCGCTTGTCGCAGGCCGAGCTCCGTCAATCGCCGGGCCACGGATTCCAAAATCGCGACACTGCCATGGACTTGGATTTCCGCGCAGTCCTCTCCGGTAAAGCTTTTCGGCGCGGGAAACCAAAGCACCAGCGGGGTATCAATGACTTGGCCGTCCCCATCGAAAATACTGCGCAAACTCGCAACCCGAGGCGTCGGCAAATCACGTCCCGTCAATTCCCGCAAAGCTCGACCTGCGCTCAGGCCTGACACCCGCAAAACACTCACCCCCGCCCGGCCCGGCGCAGAGGACAGGGCGAATATGGTCTCCTCTTCTGGGGTCTCATCTTGCGGGGGGTATGTGTCTGACATAAAGGCGGGATATGACACACGCACAGTTTTTCAAAGCCCCCATTTCCATCCTCCCACGTTCCTTCATAATTGGAGCGCTCCTCATCACAAGCGGGCTCACCGCCTGCAAAGCCGCGCCAGACACCGCCACTGCATCAACACAGATCAGCCCCGCCACAACAAAACTCCCGCCCATTCGAAAAGCCCTCTCTTGCCTGCCGCAAGACGCCGCCATGATCGCCGCCCACCGCGCAACAGATAAACGCTGGACCGATCAAGCCGAAAACTCGCTCACGGGATTAAAAGCCCTCATCAAACACGGGACGCTTATGGCCGAAATGGATGTGGCGGGATTGAAAGACGACACGCTGATTTCATTCCATGACGGCGTCTGGGACGAGATCTCCACCGGCAAAGGCCCCATCGCCGTCAGCACCAAAGCGGACCTCGAGCGTATCTTGCTGAAATCCCGCGCGGGCGACCTCACCGCCGATAGGCCGCCCTTATTTGCGGATATGCTAAACACCGCCAAAGGTCACATGTATCTGGAAATCGACTTCAAATCCTCCGCTGATCCCCGCGCGGTCATCGACGCCATCCGCGCCGCCGATATGACCGACCAAGTGCTGCTGATTGCCTATAACCCGGAGCAAGCCGCCCTGTTCGAGCGCCTCGCGCCCGAAATGCTACGCTCTAACCCCCCAGCAGCCACCCAAAGCGGCCACGCCGTCTGGCTTGGCTATAATGTCGCCAATGGAGATACAGCTAAAACACTGAAATCAAACGGAAATTACATCATCGGCCGCATAGGCGACCCGAACCGACAACCGCCTCTAAAGGCCCTCATCAACGCCGCCGATATATTGGTCAGCGACAACGCCGAAAAACATGACGGTATCATTGGGTTAGGCCCGGAAACAGGCGCAGAGTATCAGGCATGCCTCACGGAGTAGCTGAATCGAGAAAAGGCACTTAAAGCAAAGTCTAATAATCGCCATCTGCGAAACACCGACCAAACATCAATCCCATAATAAATGGGCCGCTAACATAAGCTCCCCAACGGGAAATGGCTTTTGGATGGTGGACGAAGCGCCGAGCTTTAAGGCTTGCCGTAAGAATAAATTTGATTCTTTATCGGCAGACATCCCGCTCCTTTGACCTGTTACCGCTATGGTTGGCGGCGCATTCTCCCTCATTAACAGCAATTTTGTAATGACGTGCAAGCCACCTTTCCCTCGACTGACAAACATATCCGTGATCACGAGGTCGAATTTACGCCTCTCAAGATGGGCAATCGCGTCATCTCCATTATGACACAGGGTAACCTGATGGTCGTTCAATTCAAATTCGTCCCGCCACTCCTGGGCAAGCGCAATATTGTCTTCCATTATCAAAACGTGTTTTCTCATTTTATCGGAAGATATAGCTTTGTCATCGTCGCACCTAGGGTCTCTAAATCAGTAGGCTTTGTAAGAATAGTTTCAGACTCAAACCTAGCAGGTACGTCCAAATCTGATCCAAACCCTGTAACAAAACAAAACGGGATGTCCATAGATTGCAAGGTTTCCGCGATTGCAAAACTGGTTGTTTCCCGGAGAGAAACATCCAAAACGGCAAAATCAGGGGGAGACACTTGAATAAACGATAAGGCTTGATCCACAGTCGCGGCGGCCTCAACAGTTTCGACCCCCATTTTTTTAAGCATATCAGACGTGTCCAAAGCGACCATTATGCTATCTTCGACGACGAGGACATTGCGCGGCACACCTTCACGCCCTCGTATAAACAACGAAGGCACATCGTCCATATTTGGGAATTCATCTGATGAGAGGCGCTCAACAATTTTGCTTGGTAGCCATAGCCTTACATCCAGACCGTCCGCTTGAAATTCAACAAGACTTCTACCCTCAAGCTCATAAGGAATAGCTTGCTCGATTAGCCCAAGTCCAAATCCGCGCTTGCTAGGAGCCATAATTTTCGGGCCGCCCCTTTCTTTCCAATGAATTTTTATCTTGTCGTCTTGACGTTGGATACTGATGTGCAAACTGCCCTCGGCACTAGAAAATGCACCATGTTTCACACAATTCGTCATCAACTCATGCACGACCAGCGCGAAAACCGGGGCAGCTTCTGCTTTCATCAAAAAGGACTCGCCAGAAATAAAAAGCTGGTTCTTTGTATCGCTGACAAAAGGTTTTGCCTCAATTTCGAAAACGGCACTTATGTCCACTCCAGACGTAACTTCGTTCGTCGCTAGGTCATGCGCTGCAGCCAGAGCTGTGATGCGCTGCTCGAGCGCCTGCGCATAAGATTCAAGTGAATTGGAAGACTCTCGGGACCTTCGCGATATTGATCTTATGAGCGCAAGCATATTCCTAACGCGGTGGTTAAGCTCGGCGATATATATACTCCGCTGACGTTCTTCTTTTTTGGCGAGCCGCCTGAAGAGAGCGGTATCTGCCTTCGCCAATGTCAGCCGCAGTTCATTCGCCGATAGGATCGTGTGCCGCTCCCACGGTTTGCATTTATTTTTGACCGATTGCTTATAGGCTGCAAATGACCCTCTGGGCTTTAACCGCGGGCCATCATCTTCCTCCACAATGTGTTTTTCCGGTGCGCCAGCCCAAGTCACCGAAATCGAAGCCTCTTCTCTAAAAAAGACAACGGCATCTTGCGCGTTTTCATGTAAACGTAACGCCAGCGCGCCTGCACAGCGCCCACCCCCGAACTTTAGGTCTGCCAAAGATTCACAGGGAACAACATTTTCTGTCGTGTTAGCAAACAAAGCTTCGCAAATTTGTTTGATGATATCAGGAGCGGGTGTAACCCCGTAGCAGCTCACGCCTTCCTCGGTCAAAGTTGCCATGCCAGACGCGTCCAATTGTTGGCAAAAAGGTCCCGATATATCGCGCATCAGATCAGTGATATTCTTAGCTTCCTCCGTTGCGTTCATGAGGGCCGTTTGGTGAGACAAGGCAATTTTACGCGCTGTATTGCGCATTTTTTCGAAACGTTGGTCCATTTGCAGAGAAAAAAACTGGGCAAACAACTCCGCGGCCCCGCGCATATTTGGGTCTATTTGACCGGGCTTTTCATTATGAAATGCAATTAAACCCCATAACTCATCGTTCACAACTATCGACAGAGTCATCGAGGACCTTACGCCCATATTCGAAAGATATTCGCAATGTATAGGAGATACCCCGCGGCAGGCTGCAGATGTAAGATCTAAAGGCTGAGATTCTGGATTTTGGGACATTAGGTGAACGGGGTCCCCTTGCACATCCGCAATCATCCGAAGCGGTAGCCGCTTCATGATGTCTCGAACTTGATTGGGAATGTCCCATTTTGGAAAACGCAGACCTAAAAATGGTTCCAAATGTGGACTACGCGCTTCGGCCTTAACTTCCCCATCTCCGTTCGGATCAAATTGATAAATCATAACGCGGTCAAAGCCGGAAAAACTGCTAAGGCCTCTGACCGCATCCTCTAAGGCTTTTTCGAGATTATCTATTTGTTGTAGGCGCGTTAAAAGAGACCTCACCATCAAGATTGTATGAAAATAGGTCGACGTATCTGGGTCAATTTTCTCAACTTCAATTATAGGCCGATCACCGCTCAGGTGAGCCCAGACTTCATAGACCCCGGTTTCATTCGAAAACTCACCTACGCGCTCACGTTGGAACCTTGCCGATGACAGACATAATGTATTGTTCAAGTTGTGAAGAAAAACATTGTCAAAAAGGTATGATAACGGCTGACCCAGAATTTCTACCGGCGTTCTCCCAAAAGTTTCCACGGTGTTCTCAGAGCACTGCGTTATGTATTTCAATTTGGAGTCCGTCGCTAGGAGCGTGGCAAATCCCTGAATATGTCCCGGGATATGAACCGGCTCTTTATCGCAGTTCTCAAGAGAGAGGGCGACATAGGCATTTTCAGAAAAACTAGGCTTAGGCATGAATCATTTCCTCACGGCGTCCCTACCGAATATCTCAGCTAAACCCAAACCCAACACTTGCATAGCACAGTATTGTGAGAGGGGACGCTAGGGTCAGGACCTATTAATATCACCGTTTAGACAGCTTTGATGTGTTTTGTGGCTAGACGCGGCGTGCAGGTGATGCGTCCGCACCGCCAAACGACGCAACGACGTCCACAAGGCGCATCAAAGCTGCCGCTCGCGGTTGTTTCAGGCGCGCCTTGGAGCTGCGTCGGCCCGTCTTGACGTGTCTAGCTTTGGCACATCTGAGAAAGCGTAATGTTAAAACGAAAAGCATCCATCGCCGCCCGGTGGACTTCATCGCGCTCAGATTCCGTCAGGACAATTGCATCTAGGGCGTTGCGGAACTCGGACGTGAATTGATGAATATTATTGATGCTCGGGAAGTCATAAAACGAAAGGCAATCATCTGATAAACGCAAAGATGATTTTAACAAACGTCGTAAAACTTGACCGCCGTTCAGATCCCCAAGATATCTGACATATATATGCGCCAGCATCGCCGTAGGTTTGAAATTTTGGGCACGGCTTATATGCGAACAATACTCTACAGTTACAGGATAAAGAGGCCCCAAAGCGACCAAAGTCTGCCGCGACAGCAGATTTTCATAGTCCCGCCTTAGCCGGCCATGACGAAAGAGCTTTGACGTAAAGAATTCTTGCAACGGCTCAAACCGGCCCAGCCAGACCATTTCGCTTTCAAGTGTTCTATAAACCCTCTCCAAATTATAAACAAAATTCAAATAGTCTCTCATGATGATCTGCTGCCGAATAATATCGGCCACAACACCTGTTTTTTCTGCTTCGACATGTAGTGACCACGTCTTTGATTTCAAAAAATCAGCAAGAGGCAAGGACGAAGTTGTATCTTCTCGGTCGGTCATAATTCCACGCTATAGGCTCCACCTTATCGTATCAACGCAACCTTTTCCGATCGAAAGACCTCAACCTCAAAACTTAACCCCGTCCCCGATCGGGTTGTTTCTAGACTTTATCCCAGAGGGCACCGTCCGTTATGAGGCTCTCAATCCCAGCCGCATCCGGTTTTGCGTCCAGTCCTAAGTTCAGAAAGCACCACTGCTGAGGTCGAAATGAAGCCCTTGAGAGTTCAAATAAATAGGCCCGTTATGTTTCAATAATCCCTAAGGTTGCCCTGATAGCACTTTCTAAAAAATTCAGGAACGGGATTTGGATTGCGGTGAGAGCGGCTATAATCATATGCGCGGCATTAAGCTTAACGGCTTGTATGAACGGCGCAGCTATGCCCGATCAAGGTCGGCTTTTGATGACGGGGGGCGTCAGTCAGGTTGAAGGCGCGGGCGGCGGGGGTCTGAATCCTTGGGCGACCATTACTGGCTACGGCACCGATAAATCTTACGGCGCAAATGTGTTTTACACAGAGGCTCGTCTTCCCGATTTCACCCTCAAAAGCGTGGGCGGCTCAGTCGGAATAAAGAACCGACTGGAAATCGACTTTAAATCCTCCGCCGACCCCCGCGCGGTCATCGACGCCATCCGCGACGCCGATATGACCGACCAAGTGCTGCTGATTTCCTATAACCCAGAGCAAGCCGCCCTATTCGAACGCCTCGCGCCAGAGATGCTGCGCTCCAACCCCACGGCGGCCACACAAAAGGGCCACGCCGTTTGGCTCGGATACGGCGTCGCCAATGGCGGCGGCGCGAAAGCGCAACGTCTGAAAAAGGATGGCAACTATATCATCGGCCGCATAGGCGACCCGAACCGACAACCGCCTCTAAAGGCCCT
>CAZSKH010000073.1:0-10137 GCA_964607395.1 uncultured Algimonas sp. | reverse complement strand
TTGGATTAAGACCCGAGCGTGTGCCGGACCTTTTGTGGTGAGAGACGACCGCTGGATGTTGAACCGGGGTTATCGAAAATCTGAAAGGATTTTCGATTGCGTGACCGGAACGCCTAACTGCGGGACCTGGTGCATTTCGCGAAGCGAATTGCACGAACCGTCACATCTACAACTGCTGCCGCAGGGTTAGCCTTTGCGTAAAACACTTTCTACTTTCGGTCTCCGTCGTGGAGGCCGACCTTGCGGGCTGTCCTAATTTTATAGGTAATCTGCTGGATGCCGAACGCTTTGATCGTCGGTCGCAACATCTGCCTGCCTTCTTCAGATAGCTGAGGCGTTGCCGCATTTCCGCTTAGCCTTAACCTTGACCCTTACCCGCCTGCCTCCCATCTAACATCTATGAATGACAGCTCCCTGACACCTCGTGAAATTGTTTCCGAACTCGACCGCCATATAGTCGCCCAAGGCGATGCCAAGCGGGCGGTTGCGATTGCCTTGCGCAATCGCTGGCGGCGGAGGCGCGTCTCGGCAGATTTGCGCGGCGAGGTGACGCCGAAGAATATCCTGATGATCGGGCCGACGGGTGTCGGTAAAACCGAAATCTCGCGCCGCCTCGCGAAACTCGCACAAGCGCCCTTTATCAAAATCGAAGCGACCAAATTCACTGAGGTTGGCTATGTTGGCCGCGACGTGGAGCAAATTGTGCGCGACCTCGTGGAGGCGTCAATCTCGCTGTTGCGCGAAGAGAAACGCGCCCAAGTTCAGGCGCAAGCGGAACAATCCGCGGAGGCCCGCATCATCGACGCCCTTGTCGGGGAGACGGCATCGGAGACAACACGAGAGAAATTTCGCCAAAAACTATTATCCGGAGAACTGGACGACAAAGAGGTCGAGTTGGAATTATCCGATACGGCCTCGCCCTTCCAAGGCATCGAAATCCCCGGCCAGCCCGGCTCGGGCATGGGGATGCTCGATTTGTCTTCCATGTTTGGAAAGATGGGGAAGACCAAGACCGTCAAATTGCGGATAGGCGACGCCCATGGGCCTCTTCTTTCGGAGGAAGCCGATAAATTATTGGATGATGACGCCATTAAACGCGAAGCTGTGGAGCGGGCCGAGCAAGATGGTATCGTCTTTCTGGATGAAATTGACAAGATCACGACTCGCTCTGATGCGCGCGGCGGCGATGTGTCGCGCGAAGGTGTGCAGCGCGATTTGCTGCCGCTCATTGAGGGCACCACGGTTTCAACCAAATATGGCCCGGTGAAAACGGACCATATCCTGTTCATCGCCAGCGGCGCATTCCATGTCGCCAAGCCATCAGATTTACTACCGGAATTGCAAGGCCGCCTGCCCATTCGTGTTGAGCTGCGCGCCCTGACGGAAGCAGATTTTGTCCGCATTTTGACCGAACCCGAAGCCAGCCTCATCCGGCAATATACCGCTCTGATGGCAACTGAGGAGGTGACGCTCGACTTCACTAAGGACGGGATTGCAGAGATTGCGAAGCTCTCCGCCGAAGTGAACGCAAGCGTCGAGAACATCGGCGCACGGCGACTGCATACTGTCATGGAACGATTGCTGGATGAGATAAGCTTTACCGCGTCCGATAAAGGCGGTCAGACCTTTGTTATCGACGCGGCTTACGTCGCGGACCATGTCGGCAAACTCGCCAAAGACCAAGACCTGAGCAAGTTTATTCTTTAGCCGTGCCATAGAGGTCTCACCAAACGAACTCATAACATAACACTCTCAATCTTGTGATATGACTATTATTGACCATTTGGTTTAGTTCTGTATTTAGAGCTCAAGACCGCCGCGTAGTTCTCCCTCCCTTGTTCAGCCCGGCGGTCTAAATTTATACCTTATATTGAACCGAATGGTTCATAACAAAGAAAGATCGAAAGATGACACTGAACACAAAATCACTTGTTAAAACTCTTGTTGCGAGCTTTGCCCTTTATGGCGGTGTTTCCATGACGACGCTTGGGGCTGCCGGTATTGCCCATGCGGCTCAACCAGCCGTCGCCGTCGCCATGGTCGAAACGCCGCAATCCGGCCGTTTCGAAAAAAGCGCCTTTAATATCAAAGGCGATTGGGAAATCGTCAAAGAAAATGGTCAAACGATCTTCCGCGTCTTTGACAATTTTAAAACAAGGAACGGCCCAGATCTAAAACTTTTCTTGTCCCCCAAAACCGTTAACGCTGCCTCAGGCGCGACGGCGACCCAAGATGCAGTGAGATTGGGCGTATTGAAGTCAAATAAAGGCGGTCAAGATTACATCATTCCAGCCAATATTGACCTCTCACAATTCGGATCAATCCTGATCCATTGTGAGGCCTTCTCAAAACTCTGGGGCGGCGCAAACCTCTAAAGTTTCGCCTCTCTCAAGAGCTGCCTGCCCGTGTCGCCCCACACGGGCAGGCTTTTATCTTTTTAGGAATACATACCAGGCACCGCTGCCGCCATGTTTGAGATGGGCAGGCGCATAGCTGGCGATAAGGGGCCGAACGGTCGGCTCCGCAATCCAGTTTGGAAAGTTTCGGCGCAAAACCCCGTCGCCGCGCAGACCTTTTCCAGTAATGACTAAAAGGCAAAATTTGTTCCGATTGGCCGCCTGCATGATGGCGCGGTGCAAAGCCGTGCGCGCCAGATCTTGCGTCATATCATGCAGGTCGATCTTGGCATCAATCTCAACACGTCCGCGGCGAACCCGCTTGTCTTGATTCACGTCCAGCGTCCGCGGCAAAGGCTTGGAGCGCGGTGCCTCTCCAACAGGAATACGCATCATATTCGCGAAATCTTCGCGCGTCGGCAAAGGCTTGGCACTGCCTTTTCCTTTGGGGCGGCGGCGCGGGCTTACTGTCTTAGAGACATGGCGCCAAATCTTGGTCTCGCCCGGTTTGAGAGGGCGGTCTGTCATGAGACCCGCGGGCGTGCGATATTTCGCGGCAATAGGATCGTCCACCGCGCGCGGTGCTTTTGAACACCGGCGCGGTCACCGGCATCATCGCCTGAGCCGAAGAATAAATCCGCGCGCAATGGGCCTTTGATCGCGCTGCCTGTATCCTGCGCGGTAACAAGAATGCCTGTGGCTTGCCCCCGATAATCTCCGGGCGCAGTCGGCAGGGTCGTCTCGAGCCACGCCAAACTTCCGTATGGATGGTAGCGCGGGTCAACCGCAATCGCGCCCATAGCTGTTAAGGGCACCCGCATTGCGCCCTGCGGACCTTCGCCAGGATTAATGGATTGCTCGGTAAAATAGATATAGCGCGGATTTTCATTCATCAAATCCCGCGCGGCCTTGCGGCCATTCCGCACCATCCAATCTGCGATGGATTGCTTGGACGCCGTGTCGCGCGTCAGCTCCCCTCGGCGAATTAATACCCCGCCAATGGACCGGTAAGGCTGACCATTATTGGCAGCATAGGCAGCCCTCAAAATGCGGCCATCTGCATATTTCAAACGGCCAGAGCCTTGGATTTGCAAGAAGAAGACATCAATCGGGCGGCCATAGGCAATAACGCGCGATGTGCTGGCGTTGACCTCAGCTCGCGGCAATTGCGTTTTCGCCTCCGATTTGGGTTTCGCCAGAATAGGTTCTGAAAACTCCGCTGTCGGACTAAGACGCACATCAACTTCGGGCTCGTAATATCCCGTCAAAAGACCGTCCACCGCGGTCGGCGTTGTCAAAGACACCGGCGCAAACCAGCTTTCAAAAAACTGCCGCGCATCCGCAGGCCCCGGACTCACGGATTGCAAGACTGTCGCGCCCTGGCATGTGACGCGCCAATCACCATAAGTTCCATATTGCGGCAGATTTGGGTTCAACAACGCCCCATCATCCGCTTGTGCCCAAGTCTCACACCCCCGAACGAAAGCCGATAGCGCAGGCGTAGGATCATGTCCCGACCAAAAGGGAAGCGCCGCGAAACCCGATGGCGCAGGCGCTTCGATAACCGGCTCCGGCGGCGGCTCTATGGGGGCCGGCCGCGGGGTTTGCACACGCGGCGCAGGCGGGGGCGCCGGAAGGGGTTGCGCCTCAACCAGGACGCCAGGGTTTTCAACGTCGGGATCAGGGAAGTTCGGACCGTCAGGTACCGTCGTGCAAGCAGCCGCAAAGCTGCCAAGAAACACGAGGCCAACGAGGCGGCGCACAGCTAGGCCGTCGTATCAGGAGACGGGTCAGCCTCCAATGCGTCACCCTCGCTCGGCTCGACATTGGCAAGACGCCAATTCAGATCACTGCCTTTCATGTCGCGCTCATATTCCCACACTTCAGAGACAGAGGAGAGAACATCTGGGTCACCCATGACCAGTTCGCCCTCCGCATCCCGTAAAGCAGACGTTAGGTCGGCCTCATAAAGAACGGAGATATGCGCGATAGAGCCTTCGGTCTTCGCCGCTTGAATAGAGGCTTTGCGCAAACGGCCCAAATCGGTGATCTGGGTTTGCCCGGCAGCTTCGCGGGCCGTGATGGCCTCGTCATAAAGCGCATAGGTGCCTGGCGTCAGCAAATCTTTGAGTAGATCCCGATCTCCATTGGCATAGGCCTCAAGGATCATCGAATAGGCTGCCGTCGCGCCGCTCATAAAATGCGCGATAGAGAAGGACGGATCGAGCCGCGTGATGCCCGACAGGCCCAGACGTTCGACCTCTGGGTCAGCTTCGGGCGTAGGTTTCGGGTTTGGATCTTCCATCCCGAAACCGACGGGATCTAGTTTTTCATCCGGCTGACTGCCAAAACCCGTCTGTTTCCCCAAGACGGAGTAAAAAACGACCACAACAATCGTCGCTAAAGCCGCATAAATGATGACGTCGAACATGGAAGACCTTTATCTTGCGGAATACCCGCCTATATACGGCGTAACAGACCGTCTGAGCTAATGTTTATATCAGCTAAGGTGCGTCGCAAGCCGTTTCAAGGAAAGAGCATTATGGCGAAGAAACCTAAAAAGGGTAAAGAAACCCCCGCAGAAGACAGTTTGTCCATTGAAGGAGAGGCGCCTGTCACTCAAGAAGAGGCCCCCCAAGGCCCTATCCTGTCTGTCTTAGCGCAATATACGAAAGACCAAAGCTTTGAGAACCCCGGCGCGCCGAATAGCTTGCGCTCTGGCCTGCCCGCCCCGCAAATTGGCGTGAATATCGAAATCGGACGCCAAATGATGGACGATGACACGGTCGAAGTGACGCTCATGTTAAAAGCCGAAGCCCGCCGCGAAAATGAGGTCGCCTTTATTGCCGAGCTTGAATATTCTGGTCTGTTTGCCTTCCAAGGCGTCGGCATCGAAGAAGTTCAGCCGCTCATCATGATCGAATGCCCGCGTCTTCTGTTTCCCTTTGCGCGTCAGATCATGGCATCCATGACGCAAAATGGCGGCTTCCCGCCAATCTTGCTCGACCCGCCTGATTTCACAGCCATGTTCCGCGATGAAATGATGCGCCGCGCACAAGAAACTGGCGTGAACTAAGCCTTACGTCAGATATCCCCTTTTATACCCGCTTCGGACGCCCGAACGCGGGTATTTTTATGGTGGACGGTCTTCACATGCGCGCACAGTGCGGTATGACTTCAGGGTTAATTTTTATTTTCAAGGTTCGTCATGCGACTCTCTATAGAACGCTCTACGCTTTTAAAGGCTTTGGGACACGTCCAAAACGTCGTCGAACGCCGAAACACTATTCCGATTCTCTCTAATGTTTTGATGAGCGCCGAAGATGGTCAACTGACTCTCGTCGCGACAGATCTGGATATCGAAGTTTCCGAGACCACGGAAGCCGACATCTCCGCGCCGGGTCAAGTCACCGCACCTGCGCATACACTCTACGATATTGCGCGGAAATTACCGGACGGATCGCAAGTCGTCTTGCAGATTAACGCTGAGGATCGCTTGGATGTGGATGCCGGCCGCTCACACTTTACATTGCCGCTGCTACCGTCCGGGGATTTCCCGAAAATGACGGCTGACGGATTTACCCATGAGTTCTCAATCGCAGCCAAAGATTTATCACGCCTGATTGATAAAACACGCTTTGCCATTTCGACAGAAGAGACCCGCTATTATTTGAACGGTATTTATGTCCACGGCCACGACGGAAAATTGCGCGCTGTCGCCACGGACGGCCACAGATTGGCATTAGCAGAAAGCCCAGCCCCCAAAGGCGGCGAGACCATGCCCGGCGTCATCATTCCGCGTAAAACCGTCGCCGAAATTCGCCGTCTCATTGACGGCATGGATAGCGATGTCCACGTCAGTGTCAGCGAAGCGAAAATTCGCTTCAAGACTGGCAATGCAATTATGACGTCCAAACTCATTGATGGGACCTTCCCCGATTATGAGCGTGTTATCCCGAAAGGAAACACCAAAGAACTGACGATTGACAATCAAGTCTTCAAGGGCGCCGTCGACAGGGTGGCCACGATTTCAGCAGAAAAGTCCCGCTCCGTGAAGCTCAGCCTCACCGAGCATAATTTGTCTCTGACCGTGAATAATCCGGAAAGCGGCAATGCGAACGAAGACCTCCCGGTCGATTATGCTGCGGACCCGCTAGAGATTGGATTTAATGCGAAATATTTGTTGGATGTTGCAGGTCAGATTGAAGGCCGCGACGCTACCTTTTTCTTGGACAGCCCGGCGTCTCCCGCGCTCGTCAAGGATAGTGAAGATGAGCACGCCCTCTTTGTGCTGATGCCCCTACGCGTCTAATTGGAATACTATGGCGTCCATTGCCTCTTTGCGGCTGATCGATTTCCGGTCCTATGCTGCACTGGACGCCCAGTTTCAGCCTGGGGCTATCGCCCTTTACGGCCCTAATGGGGCCGGCAAAACCAATCTTCTGGAAGCCATATCTTTGCTTTCGCCCGGGCGGGGATTGCGGCGAGCTAAAACAGACCTCCTTGCCCGTGTTGAAGATGGCAACTCAAAGCCTGCTTGGGGTGTCAATGCGGTGCTGCATGGAGACGCGGATAACGATCCCACGCGAATTTCTATCGGGCAAGTTCCGGAATATCCGCGGCGACGACAGCTAAAAATTGATGGGCGTTCGGCGACGGGACCAGAGCTTGCGCGGCGGCTTTCCACACTTTGGCTGACCCCTGCGCAGGATCGTTTATTCACCGGCCCCGCATCGGACCGTCGGAAATTTATTGACCGCTTCGCCTTGGCCTTTGCGCCGGATCACGGCTCAAATGCGGTGCGCTTCGAGAAGGCCCGTACGGAGCGAAATCGCCTGCTCTCAGACGGCGTCACTGACCGCGCGTGGTATGAGGCGGTCGAGATGGATTTGTCGAAATTTGGCGCAAGGGTCGCAGAGGCTCGGACGACGACGCTCCGAAATTTACAGGTCGAGATTGCTGCGCGGAAGACGATTTTCCCGCAATCTCTCATTGGGCTAAGCGGGGCCTTGGAAGATCAATTTGCCGATGGGCAGGATTTAGCCACTGTCACGAACGCCTATCGGCACAAACTGGCGGAAGACCGTTCGGGCGATATGCGGGCGGGGCGTACATTACAGGGTCCGCACCGCACAGAGGTTCACGTCACGCACAAGGTGAAAGCCATGCCCGCAGCGCTTTGCTCAACTGGTGAACAAAAGGCGTTGCTGATTGGGCTCATTCTCGCCCAAGCGCGGGCCGTGGCTGACAAATCCCCCATTTTGCTGTTGGATGAAGTGGCCGCGCATTTAGATTCTGTTCGTCGTGCGGCCTTGGCCGAGGAATTGCTGGATTTGGAATTGCAGGTATTCATGACCGGGACAGATCAAAGCCTCTTTTCTGACTTTGGCGACCGAGCACAAACCCTGCATGTGACCGATGGGCGACTATCCTAAACAAAAACGCCTCGTCCCACGCTAGGCGTGAGACGAGGCTACGATACCGAAACGGGGCGCAGTTGTCCGGCATCGATCCTGTTTGGGTTTTGATGATGCGCCCATCAACATGAATGCAGGGTGAATGGTCTTTAGGGGCGCTTTTGCATGAGGCTCGGCAAATCCGGACCCTCCCCAGAAGCCCGCTTTCCAAATACAGATTTGAGTAAGGCAGATTTATTGGTGACAGCTAGGCTCAGGCGTCTCGCATGGCCGAGCACAGGATTTTTTGCGCCGGAAAGCTCCGAAATAACGTGAGTCAATAACCCGAATGTCCGGGTGTCCGTATTGCGCCACAAATCATAATCCAACAGCCCCGTCACTCCGATGTCCTGGCCCGTCTCAATGGCGGTTTTTACGCCGTCAGCTAAAGCCGCAGCATCGCGCAAACCGAGGTTTAATCCCTGTCCTGCCAGCGGATGAATAATATGGGCCGCATCCCCGACAAGGGCCACACGGCCGGTTGAGAAACCATCCGCGACTTGCAAGCGCAATGGATAGGTTTGACGCGGGGCAATGCAGGCCATTTCTCCCAAATACCCGTCCATTTTCTCAGACAATATAGCGAGGAAATCCGCCTCGCTCACGGCGCTTGCCGCTTGAACGGATTTGGTAGGGCCGGACCAAACGATCTGACTGCGGTTTCCGGTCAATGGCAGAACGGCCAAAGCGCCGCCCTTGATGATCCGTTGCCAGGCCAAACCATCATGCGGCAGGTGATGCGAAATTGTCGTGACGAGTGACGCCGCATCATAGTCAAAACGCTGAACCGTTATCCCGCTTTTCCGGCGCAGAACAGAGTTCCGGCCATCTGCGGCAATGAGGAGCTTTGCCGTGAATTGGCCTTGGTCGGTATCTAAGGTGATCTGCGCGGCCCCGTTTTCAAAATCCTGCACGGTGATGGGCGCGAAAGTCTGAATGGAGTCAGCCGCAGCAACGCGGTCAATCAATGCGGATTTTAAATCAGGGTTTTCGATAAGCCCGCCTAAATCCGCCCCGTCCCCATCACCTTCAAAATGCAGCCGCCACGGGCTATTGGGCGCGCCTTCCGTCACGAGCATATCCCGGATCGGCTGTAGCTTTGTTGACAGATTGACCCCAAGGTTTTGGAACAAGCGTAAAGATGTGCTCGATAAGGCTGAGGCTCGTCCATCGGCCCCGGTCGCGATGTCTGCTCGGTCCAAAAGCGCGACGCTCGCGCCGCTCTCCACGCAAGCCAAGGCTGTCATGAGGCCCACCAACCCCGCGCCAATAATGAGAATATCTACATCCGTTTTCATATAGGTCACATAAGCCTCCAGGCGAAAAAGTGAAAGGCGGCAAATCGCGTTAATTCCCTGTTAAATCTCGCCTTAAATCCTGCCGACCTTAACGCCTCATTCACGCTTGCAATTTACACTTTGGTAAGCGTTTTTCTTATGTTTTGAGGTCCAAATGACTCCTCCGCCGTCTGCCACTGCCGATTACGACGCGAGCTACCAATACGCGCCTGAGGACATCCATGCCATGATGGCCGAAGTTACGGCGCGGGAAGGTAACGCTTTTTGGCGAGCCGTTCGCGCGCTTCTGATATGCCTTTTGGGCGCAATCATTTTGGTATCTGTGCTGGCCTACAACCCGTTTGATCCAACCGGCGACACCGCCGGAATTGGCATTGGACGTCATCCTTTTGGCGCCGGCGGCGCAAGCCTTGCCAATGTTATTATGCAAACGCTTGGGTGGGGCGGTCTGCTGGTGGGTGGATTAATATGCCTGTCCGGGATTCGCCGCCTGATGGGACGGGTCGGTCTGCGCACGCGCGGCATGAAATGGAAACGCCTGGCCATTGGCGCAGGCGCTGTTCTGCTCGGCACAATGACATTATCCGCATTCCCGATTCCGCAGAGCTGGCCTATGGCAAGCGGCCTTGGGGGGTGGATTGGCGATATGCTGCATCTGACGCCAAAAAGCTGGTTTGATGCGTTTAATATTCCCCTCTCAGGCCTTTGGGTTGCCATATTATCCTTCGCAGGAGCGGCTTATTTCCTCGCGCTTTATTTAGGTGTCGTGACCAAGGATCTGCTAGATATTGCCGATGCGGCCACTCTGGTTTGGGCTTATATTCGGGTTTGGATTGACCGTTTCACGGCTTGGATTGTGCGTCTTTTCCGAAAAGGATATGAGGCGCCAATGGATGCGCAAATGACGGCAGAACCGCTCTATCGTGATATTCCCGATACGCCCGCTCCCGTCGCCGCCTATACGCCCGCACCAACGCCAGTGGCTGC
>CAZSKH010000072.1:5160-10189 GCA_964607395.1 uncultured Algimonas sp. | reverse complement strand
AAACAACGAAGTCACACCGTCGCGAACACAGTTCGCCCGGTGCCCATTCCGTGAAATCACGTTGATTGATAACTTTGATTATCGTGCCCGGCGGCCAATGGATTCTAAATTGGCTAATGCAGATTCCAACCTGACCTTCAGGGTATAGGCACCGGGTAGCCCTGTGGGCTACGACGGTGTGACTGAATGCGTGGGAGCGCTCACGACGGCATCTCCTACAAAACAGTCCCTTCAACCTCGGTCTCTAGCTCTCCCAGCCGATCTTTCACGGCCTTTAATTCCGGATATATACGGTTGGCCTCGCGATAGGCTTCGAGGGCGTCGTCGGGGCGGTTTAGGACTTCGAACACATTTCCCATGGTCCAAAGCGAGTAGAAATGGCGCGGCTCTAAGGCGAGGGTTTTCAGGCTCTCGTTTAGTGCGCGGTTATATTGTTTTTGCGTCAGCGCTAGCCGCGCCGAGCGGGCCCAAGCTTCGGTATAATCCGGGGCCAGATCAACGGCGTGATTATACATTTTCCGAGCGAGCTTTGGGTCACCCTTTGCGCTTGCCTCTGACCCGCGCCGCAACAGCAGATTGACAGAGGCCGAGCCGCTTTCCGTCCAAATCGCCATGATTTCTTCGGCGACGAGATTGGCGCTCTCTTCATCCTCACGCTCTGCCAGTTTGACAAAGAGATCGTCCAAACGCGCCGCCCGTTCGGCCTTGGGGGATAATTTGGAATAATCGGGCGCAAGGTCTTCTGGAACGATATCTTCGCCCGCAACGTCAGCTGGCTCAGCGTCTTCATTGGCCTCATCCGGAGCGCGTTCAATTGTGAGACTGTCCGGCTGAACCTGAGGCACAGGCAGAGGTTCCGGCGCAGGCATATCCTGTGCCGCCGCAGAAAACGGCATTGAGACAAACACCGAGGCGAGGAACAGAGCTGTAAGATTTATACGCATCGCAAATAACATGAGGCCCCTCGCCATCGCTGGCAAGGGGCCTCATGTAAACTTTCAGTTAGTGTCAGGCCTGATCACACAGGACATTCACATAATGAATGGCTTAACCTTGGCGCGCTTTAAAACGCGGGTCAGTCTTGTTGATCACGTAAAGACGGCCCTTGCGACGAACGATTTGGCAATCGCGATGGCGGCCCTTTAGTGATTTCAGCGAGCTACGAACTTTCATGGCGATGCTTTCATCAAAGAGGTTGAATTCAAGCGCGGCATATAGGGGCGAGTCGCAGGGCTGTCAACGCGGGAACTGAGGAGTCTGCAAAGACCCTATATCCTAACACCGATTAACCATCTTATCGGGATTGTCACAATCCGAGGCCTATCGGATGGCTGACAGATTTGTTAGGATGCATCCATGAAAACCGCACTCCTCCTCACGACCGCTCTTTTTCTAGCCTCTTGCGCGGGCGCGCCTGTTGCCAAAGCGGAGGCCCCGGCCGAGCCGCAAGTGGCAGTTATGGCCCCAGCTGAAAACCTGACGCAGGCCCAACGCTATGCCCGCTGGAAGGAAGATTTCATCAACCGCGCCATTACCAAAAATTACGCGCCAATCCTCGTGCGGAACGTCATTTCGCCCGCGAAGATCAATCCGCTGGCGCTCGAACGTGACGCCAATCAACCCGAGTTTACCAAACCCGTTTGGTCCTATGTCGATAGTGCCGCCAGCGATGCCCGCATTGAACAAGGGCAGAATAAAATGACCGAGGTCGATCCTGTGTTTGACACAATAGAGGCCCGCTACCGCGTCCCGCGTGAAGTCTTGACGGCGATATGGGGGCTGGAGTCCAGCTATGGCCGCATTTTGGGAACGCATGATATCATAGACTCGCTTTCCACATTTGCCTTTGAAGGCCGCCGTCAGAAATTTGGCGAGACCCAACTCTTTGGCATCCTCGATCTTTTGTCATCGGGTGACGTGCGCCGGGAACAACTGACGGGGGCGTGGGCCGGCGCAATGGGCATGACGCAATTCATCCCGACGACATTTCGCGATTATGCCGTCGACCTGGACGGAAACGGGAATAAAGACCTTTGGACCGACCCGGGCGACGCACTGGCGAGTGCTGCCAATTATATCTCGCGCTCCGGCTGGCGTGAAGGCGAGCCCGTGATGACGGAAGTGAAATTGCCGGTCGGTTTTGATTACTCCGTGACGGACGGGTCGAAAAAGAGCGTGAACACGTGGACCGGACTTGGCGTTCAACCTGTCTCCGGTCAACGCTGGAGCCCAGCGGCCGGGTTTTTGGACGCTAAGCTGATCGCGCCCGGCGGCGCAAAGGGTCCGAAATTCCTGACATTTAAGAATTTCGATGTCCTCAAGCGCTATAATAACTCGACCAGCTACGTCATGGGAATCAGCATCTTGGCCGATGCTCTGGAGCGTAAACCCGGCATCCAGCAAGACTGGCCACGCGGGGATGAACTGCTGTCTTTCGAGAATAAGAAATCCATGCAGCAAAAGCTCACGGATTTGGGCTTTGACACAAAAGGTGTTGACGGACGTATCGGCCCCAACAGCCGCCGCGCGATCCGCGCTTGGCAGGCCGCCAATGGCTTAACGGCAGATGGCTATATGGAACAGCGCTTGTTTAAACGGCTGATGGCACAATGAAAACAGTCGCGCTGACGGCAGCCATATTTATGATCGCCTCCCCCGCTTTTGCCGCGGATGGCAAAGACGTCTTTGGTATTTGGAAAGTTCAATCAGGATCAGCCCTGGTCGAGATCAAAGATTGCGGTGACGGAACACCCTGCGGTCATTTGGTTTACATAAATGCACCGGATGCGGCGACGGTTTTGGATGACAAGAACCCCGACGCTGACCTAGCCAAGAAGCCGCTGCTCGGCTCTCGCATGTTATGGGGATTTAAAGCCAAAAAGAGCAAATGGTCTGGCGGCCGGATTTATGACGCGGAGAGCGGCAAAGATTATAAGTCCAAGATCGCGCGCCAAGACGATGGCACGTTAGAGGTCAAAGGCTGCATCGGCCCCTTCTGCCAAAGCCAAACGTGGACACAGGCAGAGCTGCCTTAAACCCTATTCCGCAGGGTCCATCATCGGTTGCTTATGACGCACGACGGGCCACAGAAGCTGTTCTGTTACGCTGGTCTCCGGCAGGTTTTCAACGCCGAACTCTGGCGGATATTGGCGCGTGATTTTGGCTGTGCCGAACAGAATATCCCAGAAGAACAGAAGATTGCCGTAATTGCCTTTGTAATTCGTAATGCCGTCTGCGGCATGTTTCCCGTGATGGGCGCTATGCGTCGCCGGTGTCGAGATCATGCGCTCGACGAGCCACATAATCGGGGACAGCCATTTGATCTCATATAGTTTTCTGTCCCAACGAATGTCTGAATGCGCCCCGTAGATCACCGTCATTTTGACAACAATATAGACCGCATAAACCCAGCCCCCACCAAGATAGATGAGCGCGCCCGTGAACCACAGACCCGGCATCAAGAAATAGTAGAAGATGTTATTCCGGTAGACGATGCGAATAGAGAGATATTCGGCCTGATGATGCGGGCGATGCAATTTGTAAAGCCACGGCGTGCGGTGGGTAAATCGGTGCCACCAATATTGGGTCATATCATCAAAGATAAGGAATAAGCCTAAGACCGGTAACCAATGCCAAGTCTTTAGAACATCGGCTTGCCCCGGTAAAAGCAAATAAGCCGTCAGCCCACCTAACAACACAACTATGGGCTGGGTCACTATCGTCAGCATCAGTGTCGAGAGTAAATCGACCCAACCATCACCTTTGACTTGCTTTTCCTTTCGGAAAAACTGGGTGAACAGAACTTCCAACAGGATAAACCCCACAAAGATCGCTAAAACGACGATAATTTCTGGCTTCATCTTAAATTCCCCTTGCGGCGTTTTTACGCTCTACATTCACCTTCCAACAAAAAAGGGCCCGCCGTCAAGGCGAGCCCAAGTCAAACTGTTGCGGCAAAAACCCCGAAGGCTAATGCGCGCCGGATTTCGAGCCTTTAAACTCGTCCACAGCTTCACGGCCTGAGGTATCGCTATGCCCCATAATCTCTGCCTGCTTCTGCGCCCAGAGGCGGTTTTGATAGCGGTTGGAGATAACGTCGGTGACAATCAAGACGAACACAACGAGATAGAAACTGGACTTGCTCATGGCATCAATAGCGAAGCCGAAGATTTTGAGATGCGCCAAATGCGCGCCCTCTGTCACAAGGAGCACCCCGACCAAGAAGAGGATGAACAGGCCCAAAACTTGATACATGCGGTTCTTTTTCAAAAATTCTGTGACCCGGTCAGCCAGTAAAATCATCGCTAAACCCGACAGTAAAATCGCAATGACCATGAGCGGCACTTGATAGGTTTTTGTGGGCTCACAGCCAACGGCGCCAACAATCGGCGTATTGATCAAACTGCTTTTACACTCAACAATTGTGCCCTTGAACTGAGACAGGGTCGCGCCGGCGCTGTTCACGATATTCGCCGCATCGACACTGGCGATCGCCATGGCGGATAGAATCGAGTCGACGGAGAAAACGAGGTTCATCAAGACAATCAAGGTAATTGCCCCTGCGACAGTGCGTTTTCCGCCGCCTTCTGAATGCTCAATATGGTCGACTTGCAGAAGATGGTGGATCTCCTTAATGGCAGTATAAATAATGAAGCCGCCGCCAACGAGGGTGATCAGGGCTTGTGCCGTAAAGTCGCCCTCCAGAATACCGTCCAAGTGAACACCAAACAAAGGCTCCGCCAAAAGAGCAAAGAGTTTGACGATCAGGAACAACAGCACAATCCGTAGCGCGACAGCAATACCAATGCCCCATTTTCGAACCTTTTTGGCGTCTTTTTCATCGCCAACCTTGTTCGATTCAATCGCAATATAGAGCAGGTTGTCAAAGCCCAAAACGGCTTGCAAAAGCACCAGCATTAACAATGTGAACAGCGCTTGTGCTGTTAGAAGTTCAGCCACGGATAATCCTCCCATCCGGTTGATTTGTGCTCCGCATACCCCAACTTAACCGTAAGGTTAAGACCCTGTT
>CAZSKH010000072.1:0-5060 GCA_964607395.1 uncultured Algimonas sp. | reverse complement strand
CCGGTTGATTTGTGCTCCGCATACCCCAACTTAACCGTAAGGTTAAGACCCTGTTCCAAGAAGGTCTGGCTTAAGTTCAATCGGGCCGTTCCTGAACCTTGCTTAGGCCCCACATTAATGCGACGTTCAGGCGGCTTTTGATAGGACAGAACATGATTATGAAACCCCTGTTGGGTATGCTGACCGCCGCCATACTGTGCGCAGCGTGCCAACCCAAAGTTCAGATCGTGCCGTCGGAGAAACCGATTGTTATCGAATTGAACGTGAACATTAATCAGGAAATCCGCGTCCGTTTGGATAAGGATGTGGAAGACCTGATCGCAGATAACCCGGACCTTTTCTAGGTCCAACACCCCCGGACCTCACCAAGGTCTAGATTATCAAGGAGGCTGTTATGGCCACATTGAAAACACTTATCGGCGGCTTTGCTGCCCTCTCGCTGCTTGTCGGCGGTAGCGTTCTGATGACATCATCAGTCGAAAACATTGCCCATGCACAGACCTCAACGGCCAAAGCGACGGTTGACGCAGCAAAAGCCCGCGGAGAAATCGGCGAGCAAATCAACGGCTATCTTGGTGTTGTAGATGGCGCTTCCCCCTCAGATCGGGTCAGAAACGCCATGACGGAAATTAATATCGCTCGCAAAACAGTCTATGCGCGCTTGGCCACGCAGCAAAACGTCCAGATAGATGTGGTAGCCCAAATTACAGGCGAGAAGCAGATCAAGAAAGCCGCAAGCGGTCATTTCGTCAAAGACGCGACAGGCGCATGGCAACGCAAATAAGCGCCGACCACAGGATTGAGAACACCAACCCCGCCCGGCAACAGGCGGGGTTTTTCTTTGGGAGAGTCTCTCTTCTTTGATTTACGGTTTTTCTCTTTGCGATGGGGCAACATCTGATTCACACTCGGGCATAAGACGAATCATCCTTTGAGGCCTTCTTCATGTCCGCACCGATCACAAAACTGACACCGACCACCCTGTCAGCGCTGCTCTGCGCGCGGATTTGTCATGATTTGATCTCGCCTGTCGGCGCGCTCGGCACGGCGATAGAGATTTTGGACGATGCCGGAAATGCCGATATGCATGAGGATGCCATGGCCTTGGTCCGCACATCATCACGCCAAGCGTCAGCCAAGCTGAAGTTTTTGAGATTGGCCCTTGGCGCTGCCGGCTCTGCCCCCGGCGTGCTCTCAACAGCAGAGGTGAAAACTTTGTCGAATGACATGTTCGCAGATTGCAAGCCGGATTTGGTTTGGAACCTTGCGTCTGACGGGATTGATAAAGACCAGGCGCGTATTGTAATGAACCTCATCATGCTGGCCGTTCAGGCCGCGCCGCGCGGGGGCACAGTCACCATATCGCATGAAGTCCATGCCGGCGGCGAGGCTTATACTCTAGTCAGTGAGGGCCCCAAGGCCCGATTGGACGCCGCCGTTGCCAATGCCATTGCGGGGAAAGCGCCTGGGGACGGGTTTGACGGACGCTCGATACAGCCCCTCTATGCCAACCTTCTGGCACGCGATATAGGCGGAGGCGTCAGCGCCTCAGCAGAAGACACGGTCATCACTTTCACGGCCAATTTTCCGGCACAGACAGCCTAAATTCCTAGCCGGTCTGCGCGAAAAGCCCGTCTCAGCGGCTCCGTAGCGAGAGCCCCTCACCCACGCTTAATCCTGAATCTCGCGTTGTCTCATTTTTTTCCCGATAATATGCTCGCGCTTGACCCTGTCTTAACCCTTTTCAGGGCAATCTCGGCGTCGAAAGACCAACTCTAATGATTCGAGACATGACGCATGGGCGACGACCTGATTTTCGCACAAAAGTTTACGCGCACTGCGGCTGATGGCTTGGCCCTCTTGGTCGAGATGGACAACCCGCGTGCGGCGCATGAAGCGGCTGTCGTCATCGACATGATGACCACGGTTCAGCGCGGCGCTAAACGTTTGCGCGCGCGGCATATTTACTCCGGCGCTCAAGGCGTTCTCTCTGCCTTGCATCACGACACGGATGCTGTTTTGGAAGGCCGAATTGTAAACCTCGGCAGCCTCGTCACCGAATATGCGCGCGGCTTGGATGAATTACTTGAAGCGGAAACCGCACCGACCAAAATGACGCCCATGGACAAATGGGACATGGCGCGGGAAACGCTGAATGCCTTGTTACCCAACGCCTCTTCTGAAGATGCGGACATGTTATCGCGATTAATGCGCGTCCCGGTCACCTTGGAAACGAACCAACCAGACGGTGATGTCGTGTCCATGGATGCAGATGTCATCCCTTTCATCACGGCGGAAACACCGAATTTATCTGAAAATATGTCAGAGGAAATCTCCGTTGAAGCATTCAAAATTCCGGAAGAGTCTACTGCTGTGAACACCCCTATTCTTCAAAATCCGCAGATAAATTCCGGCCTCATCATCGCGCTAGATGCTATGATGCGCGATGTGATTGCCGACGCGCTGTCAGTGGCTCGCTCTGTTGGACGCACAATCAGCGTGTCCTATGACATGGGCGAGCGCACGGTATCTACCGAACGTGCAGAAGATTTGCGGGTGCGTCTGGGACAGGCGCTATCGCAGATAATTCGTCAATCCCTGACAGAAGACCGCGTCGGCCATATTGATATTAATCTTGCCGGCGAGCAATTGCACATCATGACCAGCAAGACGGCCATCCGCGTCGCCATTGACCCGCAAAACGCCCCAAAATCGAAACCCCTTATTACGGACCAGTCAGAGCCGGGACTGCGCGCGCAGCTACATGCGCTTATGGACCCTATGGCTCTAAATGAGACAGCGTCATGAAAACCTGCTTGATCGTAGATGACAGCCGCATGATCCGCCGGGTCGCAGGCCGTATCGTCAGAGACTTGGGATTTGAAGTGGTTGAAGCTGTCAATGGTCAAGACGCATTGGATAAATGCCAAGTGAGCATGCCCCAAGCGGTCCTAGTCGACTGGGCTATGCCGGTCATGGATGGATTTGATTTCGTGAAGAAACTCAGAGAGCTGCCCACTGGTGATAAGCCGACCGTCGTCTTCTGCACGTCCATTCGGGACGTCGAACGCATTGTCAAAGCTTTGGCTGTAGGTGCGGATGAGTATATTATGAAGCCGTTTGATTCAGACATCATCGAGTCAAAATTTGCTTTGGCGGGCTTGGTATGAGCGCAGCAGACAGGCGCGGCGCACTCTCGCTTAACCCCTCCTATTATGACGCTTTGCGCCGGTTAACGCTGGAATTGGCCGGTATAAACCTCGGCTCCAATCATGCTTTCCTTGTGGAGACGCGGCTGTCCAGATTAGCGCGCGAAGAAGGCTATGGCGGCTTAGAGGAGATGGTCGACGAGCTTTTCAAAACTGGCGGATCGCGGCTGGCCGTTCAGGTTGTTACCGCCCTAACAGAACGCGACACACATTTTTTCAAGGACCGAACGGCCTTTCAAAGATTGGAGGAGATTGTCCTGCCGGAACTCCATCACAAACGCGGCGGTGGACGTATTCGCCTGCTTAGCTTTGGCTGTGCTTCTGGGCAAGAACCTTACGGTATGGCGATGCTCTTGCACCGCATGCGAGAGCAGTTGGGCGACATGAAAGTCGATATTGTCGGCGTGGATTATCCCAGCCAAGCTTTGGACCGGGCGCGTGAAGGTCGCTACACGCATTTTGACGTCCAGCGCGGCTTGCCCATTCGAGACCTGGTCGCGTTTTTTGATAGCGAAAAATCCGACTGGGTTGTGAAACCCCATATTCGAGAACAGGTCGAATTTCGCGACATTCATTTACTCTCAAAACTCGACAGTTTAGAAGACTTTCACGCAGTCATGTTTTGCGGTGGGCTGCCTCATTATTCCGCTCCAGCTCGCGTGCGCGTGCTGAGAGGACTGGCAGGCCTCGTCAAGGAGAACGGCTATCTTATTCTCGGCGAGGGCGAAAGTCTCAGCCAGATGAACTTTGGATTTGACCGTGCAAATAGCGACGACACTGGATTATATATCAAGCGCGAAACCCCAGTTGAACCCGAAATTGATGAGACGTTAAAAGTTCCAAATGGACGAATAACATTTGAGAGAACGTCCAAACGCCGCAAAAAGCTAAATACACCCAAGACCTCTTAATCAACTATTGAAGGTAACGGCATGTGTTGACGAGAGCCGCGCGGCGCGTAAAAGACGCCGCTTAGAGACTTACGCTTCTGAAAGCAGCTTTTCATGTCAAACACGCTCAAAGATCTGGACGCTGTTCGCACCCGGATTCTCGCTGATATCACCGCCGCCGACGCCTTGACCGCTTTGGACGACATCCGGGTCGCGGCCCTTGGCAAAAAAGGCGAGGTCAGCTTGATGATGCGCGGCCTCGGGAAGATGACCCCGGATGAAAAAAAGATCATGGGCCCTGCGCTCAACGGTCTCAAAAATGATCTCAATACAGCCGTGGAAGCCCGCAAAGCGACGCTTGAAAATGCGGCGCTGGACGCGGCCCTCGCCAGCGAAACTATGGACATGTCCCTGCCCGTGGGTAAAGCGACCGGCACACTGCATCCCGTCAGTCAGGTCATGGAAGAAATGGCCGTGATATTCTCGGACATGGGTTTCTCTGTCGCGGAAGGCCCCGACATAGAAGATGACTTCCATAATTTCACAGCGCTAAATTTTCCGCCAGGTCATCCGGCGCGCGACATGCATGATACGTTTTTCTTAGAAGACGGGGAAAAGGTTCTGCGCACCCATACCTCCCCTGTGCAAATTCGAACGATGATCTCGCAGAAACCGCCGATCCGTATTATCGCACCGGGCCGGACCTATCGCTCGGATTCCGATCAAACCCACACGCCGATGTTCCACCAAGTCGAAGGCCTCGTCATCGACAAAAGCATTCACATGGGCCACCTGAAAGGTGTGTTGATGGATTTTGTCAGCGCGTTTTTTGAGACCGATGTCGACGTGCAATTCCGTCCACATCATTTCCCGTTCACGGAACCCTCCGCAGAAATGGACGTGCGATACGCCCGCGATGGCGCGGCGATTAAAATCGGCCAAGGCGAAAGTTGGATGGAAA
>CAZSKH010000071.1:0-10392 GCA_964607395.1 uncultured Algimonas sp. | reverse complement strand
GCGAGGATGCGGGGGCGGAGATTTTCGCCTTCGCAGGGCTTTGGGATCGCTGGCGCGTCTCGGAAGGCATAGAGCTGCTCTCCTGCACCATCCTCACCACCGCCGCGCAAGGCCCCGTCAAACATCTCCATCATCGCATGCCTGTGCGGCTGCCAGAAGATAAATGGGATGAGTGGCTCGATTGGGACGAGAAAGCCGATTTTACGTTAAAGGCGATGCGAGGGGGAGATGATCTCGGTCACTACGAAGTTGATCGCGCGGTGGGGAATGGGCGGAGTGAGGGGCCGGAATTGATTAGGCCGAGTGCGGGGGTTTAGGGGGTTGAGAAAAGTGAAGCTAAAAATTCTTCAAAATTAGTTGCGATTAAGTTCATGTTTGACATGGATGGTTGACCGTCTCCATCATGTTCAAATTCATGATCCCAAAAGTATACTCTTCCATAGTTCTTGCCACTTACCGCTAAACAGATTTTATTGCCAAAAGGGTCATCTGCAATGGATATATAATCAGAAGGGATGCGCCCTGAGAAAACTTCTAATTGTTTAACGAGATTATTATATGAGTTAGCTGAATTAAGACTGTGAATATGATGAAGGCGTGAACCTAAAGTCCCATCCGCAAAATTAAAATAACCTGGTTCGAGACGTCCACCCTCATAGTTCAATAAGAAGTTTCGATAGTGTTTTGGCAATTTGATTTCCAAGAAGGTTTCGAAAACTGCGATGCCGCCTTCTATATAGAATTTATTCATTTCCATAGATGTCTTCACTTTGACCACTCTCCAACTCAGTATCCCGCGCTACAAAATCCGCCATCGTTGCGCCGCGTTCCCCTAAGGGGCGGCAGGGGCCTCTTGTTGTGTCGACTATGGTTTGGCGCTCTAGCTCTGAATTTAATTCCGCACCGAGGATGACGACCATCGCCGTCAGCCAGAGCCAAATCAGCAAAATAATCACGGAGGCCAAGCCGCCAAAAGTTTCATTATAGGCGCCGAAATGGGTCACGAATTTTGAGAAGCCAAAACTAATCGCTAGCCAGCTGACGAGGGCAAAAGCAATCCCCGGAAAAACCCAGCGTTTCCGTGCGGGCCGCCGCGACGGACCAAAGCGGTACATGACCCCGCACGCGAAACAGAAAATCGTCACGAGCAATATCCACGGCAAAGTTCGCGAGGAAAATCCGGCCGAATAGGCAAAATTCGTATGGGCCAAAGCCGCAGACACACCAATAATCACAAAGAGTGACGCCCAGACGAAAATCAAACTGCCAAGGGTCATCAACATCCCGAACAGGAAAAAGACTACGGGGTTCCGGCTCTCGATCTCTTCATAGGCAACATTCATCGCGCGCATCATCGCGCGGATGCCTGCGCCGGCCGAAACAAACGCAAACCCAAGCGAGAGGAAAATCCCGAAGCTCGCATTGATAGGCGGGGCGGCGAGCACGCTGTTCACTTGGCTGTCCAATATCTCATAGGCCTCCCCGGGGAGGAGCGTCGCAAATGTACTGGTCAGTCCCTGCACATCGCCGGGGTCAGCGAAATAGGAAAAGGTCGACAGGGCCGCCGTAATCAGCGGAAAGACCGCGAGCAGTGAGAAAAAAGCCACGCCCGCCGCGATAACGCTGACATTATCATGATGGGCTTCTTTCCAAGTGCGTTTGATAACGCTCCACCAATCAGATAGCCCATATTTCAACGGGCTATCCGCATGGCATTGGGCAAAATCTTGAGCGTAGCCCTTCACTGACTCGCCGCCTATTTGCCTTTCTTGGGCGGTTGAGGCCGTTCGAAGACTAAGACATCATCTGTTGAGCGAGACGGGTCGAATTTATAACCACCGGCATTAAAGTCTTTCAGGCCAGCGGCTTGGTCAACACGGTTCTGCAAGATCCAGCGCGCCATCAACCCGCGTCCAAATTTCGTGTAATATTGAACAGGGCGGGATTTGCCGTCTTTATTCTCCATGAATTTCGCGGAAATGACGGGGCTGTTGAGGGCTTTTGTATTGGCCGCTTTAAAATACTCATTCGAGGCCAAATTGACGATGGTGCTATCCGCGTGAGACGCGAGCTCTTCGTTCAATGACGGCGCGAGGGTTTCAGCCCAAAATTCATAGAGGTTCTTGCCTCGTGCATTTTCGAACTTTGTACCCATCTCCAGACGGTAAGGCTGTATCGCGTCCATCGGGCGCAAGACGCCGTAGAGTCCGGACAGGATACGCAAATGATCTTGCGCATATTCGAGGTCTGCATCGGACAATGTCTTGGCTTCGAGGCCCCAATAGACATCGCCGTCAAAAGCGAGACCCGCCGCTTTGGCAGAGTTAGATTGTCCGTCGAGATTAAAGGCTTGGAACCGTTCCGCATTTAACTTCGCGAGGTTGTCTGAAATATGCATCAGCTTTTTCAGATCATCCGCTGTTTTGGTTTTCGCGAGCTTAGCCAGCTCTTTTGTGTCGGCCTCAAAACGCGGACGGGTTGCGGACAGCGCGGTTGTTGGCGCGTCCATATTCATTTTTTTGGCAGGGGAAAGTAAGGTTAGCATATCTGCTCCTCCTCATGAGATCAGCTGCGGGATGCAACTCGTATCCGTGGGTTAGTGATGCATATGATTTAGGGATTATTCGCGCGGATTGCGAGTCTAGATTTATCAAAACACGTCAAAGTGATTTAATCGAAAGCTAGAAACTCCCCTGTTTCAGGGTGAAGGGGAGCCACTCTGGATTGGTTTTTTCAATGAGTTGAATTTTCCACGCCCTGTACCATCGTTTTAGAGATTTTTCTCTCTGAATGGCCGTGGGCATATCTTCATATGTTTCAAACCAAACAATTCGTCGGATCTGATATTTTGACGCGTGTTTTGAGCCTTCATCTATTTGATGTTGCTGAAGGCGTCCTGGAAGGTCCGAAGTCACACCTATATAGATGCCGCCATTTTTTGATGAAGCTATGATATAGACGCAAGGGGTTTTCATATTTTAAAATTCAACAGTAAAGGTCCTCGGGTCAAGCCCGAGGATGACAAGTTGTGTAAAATTGAAAAATTACGTCACCCTCGGGCTTGACCCGAGGGCCTTTGATGCGATCTTTGCTTCTGAGAGCTGAGCAAAAATATGCTAAACCATGACCCTTGGGTTCATAATCCTGTCGGGGTCGAGCGCCTGTTTAACAGTGCGGAGGAGTTTCATTTTCACGGGGTCGGCGCGTTGCGCGAGGTCGTCTCGCTTCATTATCCCGATGCCATGTTCCGCAGAAATTGATCCGCCGAGCTCATCAATAATATCAAAGACAGGTTGGCTGAGCGCGTCCCAGTTTTTGAGAAATGTCTCGCGGTCTGCCCCTTTGGGTTGGGCGATATTATAATGGATATTGCCGTCCCCAAAATGTCCAAAGCCGACGGGGCGGCATCCCGGAACGACCCGTTCCATGGCCGCATCGGCACGGGTGAAGAACTCCGGAATTCGGTCAATCGGGACCGTGATGTCGTGTTTAATTGTTCCGCCGAGGAATTTCTGACCCGCGCTCATATGCTCCCGTATGGATAATATATCTGCCGCTTGAGTTTCATTGACGGCAATGACGGCGTCTTGGACGGTGTTGTTTTCTAGGGCCTTCCCAATAACGCTCTCTGCAACAAACAACCCGTCTTCTTCGGTTTCAACTTCCCAATCACAGAGCAGATACCAGGCATAATCTTCTGTGAACGGGTCACGCACGGCATCGAAATTATCGACAACGGCGCGGTAGCCGATGGATGGCATAACCTCGAACATCGCCAGACGCCCGCCCGCACGGAAAGGTTCCAGCAGAGACACCGCTGTCGCCGCGCTGTCCAATCCGATGAGGGCGCGCCGGACATAACCGGGCTTCGGAAACAGCTTCAACGTCGCCGCCGTGATAATCCCAAGCGTGCCTTCTGCGCCCAGAAACAGGCGGCTTAAATCATAGCCCGTATTGTCTTTGCGTAAGGACGTCAGCCCATTGAAAATGGAGCCATCGGCCAATACAGCTTCGACGCCAAAGACGAGCTCTTTCGTCGTGCCATATTTCAAAACATGATTGCCGCCTGCATTGGTCGAGAGCACACCGCCCACTGTGCAGCTGCCTTGGCTCGATAGGGTCAGCGGAAATTTCCGGTTGGCTGCATCCGCCGCGTCGAGAACGGATTGCAATGTCGCGCCGGCCTCAACCGTCATCGCATTTGCGGTTGGATTTATGTCTCTGACTGAAGTCATTTTTTTCAGGCTGATGAGGACTTCGCCTTGGGGCGTATTTCCGCCAACCAAGCCTGTATTTCCGCCCTGTGGCATGATCGGCATTTTATGGTCGGCGCAAATTTTAACGGCTGCCGCGACTTCTGCGGTTGAGCGCGGCGTGAGCATGAGAGGTGTCGTCCCGAAATATTTGTCCCGCCATTCGCGCAAATGCGGGTCAATTAAATCCGGGTCTTGCGTCCATGCGCCGGCAGGCAGGGCGGATTTTAAGGCGTCGATTCCGGCTGTCATACTGAAATGTCCAATTCGCCTTGGCGTAAGACGTGAATGTCGTCTCCTGAAACACGGATGATTGTCGTTGCTTTGCCGGACATCGGCGAGTTTGACTCGACGCTCCATTGAATATTGTCAAAAAATGCACCGGGCAGGGTTTCGACATCATCCATAGTTGTTTTGTCAGATTGGCCCGATTGATTGGCGCTGGTGAGTGCGAGTGGCCCATTAAGTTTGGTTCGCCATTCGACGTCTGGACAGCGCAACGCGATAGTGGTTTTTCCCTGCGCAGAGCTCATGGTTCTGGGGTCAAGTGGTATGTTCGGCTTGGCATCCAGCACTAAGGTCAATGGTCCAGGCCAATATTGGGTGGCAAGGTGTCTGGCGACATCGTTAAAATGGGCCAGTAATTCTGCAACCTCAAGGTCGGGGACAACAACGGCGAGGGGCTTGTTGAAATCACGCCCTTTGGCAGCGTAGATCGCGTCTATGGCCGCAGGAATAAGGGCGTTCCCGGCCAAGCCGTAGACCGTTTCTGTCGGAAGTATTGCAAGTTCGCCTGAGTTCAAAGAAATCTGAATTTCATCCCACTCAATCATTGTTTCTCGTTAAACTCCGCCTCAATGCGCAAGGTTACTTCGTCGCCTATGCCAAAATTGGTGAGATAATCCATACCCCAATCGGACCGATTGATCTTGCCGATAGCGGAAAACCCCAAGGTCGCGCCCGGATTGCCGAAGCTCTTGCCCGCACCATTATAGGTGACGTCTAGTGTCACGGGTTTGGTCACGCCACGCAGGGTTAAATCACCTGTCACAGTCCCGCTATTGTCAGTTTTTTTGACCGAGGCCGTAGAGATAAAGCGGATTTCGGGAAAGTTGTCGCCGTCAAAATATTTGCCGCTGGTTCCTAATGTCTCGTCCCATTCTAGGTCGCCAGTGGAGACGCTTTTGGGGTCAATGCGGATATCCAATTGACTGGCCGTCGGTGCGTCGGGGTTAAAATCTAAGGCCCCGGAAATATCATCAAAGCGGGCCGTATAAAAAGATAGGCCGGAATGGCTGAGGGACCAATTCACGGATGTATGGGTCGGGTCCAACACATAAGCGCCTTCCGGCGCGGCGGCGACATCTAAGACGGGCGCCGTTGCGCAGGCGGAGAGCGCAAGTAGCGCTAGGGGGAAAAATATTTGTTTCATGACGCTATCCTAACGTCCCTGACGGCAAAATATAGTTGAAAGCGCGGTAACTCTATCGCACAGCCGCGTGATGGAAGCCCCAGACAACGTAACAGATGTGGAAGACACGGCAGAAGACCCTGCCGAAAAACCCTCCGCCGGGGCGTGGCTTTGGTCTGAATTTAAGTTCTTCGGTAAACTCGGGCTATTTATTCTAGCCTTTATTACCTTGGTTTGGGGGCATTTCAAAATTCCCAGTGAGAGTATGCAGCCCACGCTGGAGGTGGGGGACCATCTCTATGTCTCGAAATATGCCTATGGCTATTCCAAACATTCACTTCCCTATTTACTGCACAGATTACCCCTGCCGGAAGGGCGTATTTTCTCACGGCTACCGAAACGCGGGGATGTGGTTGTCTTTCGAAATTCCAGATCCGGCATAATCATGATCAAACGCGTGGTTGGCGTGCCCGGTGATAGCCTGCAAGTTCGGCGTGGGCAGCTTTTTCTAAACGGAAAGCTTGTGCGGCGGGAACGCATTGACGGACGGCTTTACCGCGAACATGCGACCCAACGTGTGCGGAGCGTCAATGCCTATAGTCAGGCTCTTCCCGGTATGGATGAGAGTTTTGTGATCTATGAGCGGAATGACTCCCATCCGCTCGACAATACGCCCGCTTTCATTGTGCCGGAAGATAGCCTGTTTTTCATGGGGGATAATCGGGATAATTCCATAGATAGTCGTGATCCACGCAATGGCCCCGGTATGGTGCATATGGATTATGTGATTGGCCGCGCAGACCGCGTCATGTTCAGTTTCAAACGTTGCAATCGTGACGAGGATTTACACTGTCCGGCGAAAGGGCGCTGGATGGAAAAACTATAGCTAGGTCTCGATTTACAGGTTTTAGGCGTGTAGTTAACGACGATATTTCAAGACGGATACATCATGGCAGATCGCAAAATTACAGAGATGAGCTTCGAAGACGCGCTCAGCGAGTTGGAAGGCATTGTTGGCCGGTTAGAACGCGGCGATGCGCCGTTGGAGGAAAGTATCTCCATCTATGAGCGCGGCGCGAAACTTAAGGCTCATTGTGAAGGCAAGTTAAAAGCCGCCCAGATGAAGGTCGATAAAATTGTGCTCGATGGGCAGGGGAATGCTGCCGGGACAGCGGCTTTTGATGGGTAGGGCCGTGTTAGCTGTGCCGACTCTTCTCCCCGCTCGCGGGGGGAAGTACCCGAAGGGGGATGGGGGGGCATTCCCGCTATTTACCTCAGTTTGGGTAAGGGACGAGATTTCCCCCCCATCGACTTCCACATCGCTTCGCTCGTTTCAGCCACTTCCCCCCGTAAACGGGGAGAAGAGCGCTCATGTCTTCAGTTCTTTATCATGCCGCTAACCGCTCTCTCAAACTCCACAGAAACTGATTTTCCGTCCCGTCTGCGTGCCGTCGCCGATCTCGTGGAATCGCGGCTCGGTGAATTGCTTCCTACGCCTTCCGGTCATCAGGCCGTGATTATGGAAGCCGCGCGATATGCTGCACTGGGCGGGGGCAAGCGGTTGCGGCCCTTTTTGACGGTTGAAACGGCGCGTATGTTGGGCGGACCCTTGGACGCGGCTTTGACCGTTGGATGCGCGTTGGAATGTCTGCACGTCTATAGTCTCGTTCATGATGATCTGCCCTGTATGGATGATGATGAATTGCGGCGCGGGAAACCAACTGTCCATAAAGCCTATGACGAAGCGATTGCCGTGTTGGCCGGAGATGCACTTCTGACGCGCAGCTTTGGCATTCTGGGCGGGGTCAATTTGCCGGCAGATATCAAAGTTAAACTGGTCACTGAATTGGCCGAATCAAGCGGTATGTCCGGCATGATCGGCGGGCAAGTCGTGGATATCACAGTGGCCCAGGGCGAGCGCGATGAAGCCTTGATCACCGAACTGCAAGCTATGAAAACCGGGGCCTTGATCGACTATGCTGTGCGGGCAGGTGGTTTGGTGTCGGCTGTTTCAAATGAGCACCTAGCCGCGCTCTCCGCTTACGCCCGCGATATGGGGCTCGCCTTCCAAATTCAGGACGATATTTTGGACGTTACCGGTGATGCAGAAACCGTCGGAAAAGCCGTTGGAAAAGATGCAAACCTTGGGAAGGCCACATTTGTATCAATATTAGGCCTTGATGGTGCGCGAGAGCGAGCTGCGTCACTCGGTCAAGATGCGAAGAATCATCTTGAACCTTGGGGTTCCTCGGCGCAAACCCTGCGCGATACTGTGGACTTTGTGCTGGAGCGCCAGCACTAGGGCCTGAATAAAGGATTATAGCGAAACATGTCGCAAACGCCGCTTCTCGATACTGTCAAAATACCGTCTGATATGAACGGCTTCACCCGTGAGCAGCTCAAGCAGCTCGCCGATGAAGTGCGCGCCGAGGTCATTAGCGCCGTCTCTGTTACCGGTGGGCATTTGGGTGCGGGCCTTGGCGTAGTTGAATTGACCGTCGCGATTCATGCGGTATTTGACACGCCGGATGATAAACTCATCTGGGATGTGGGCCATCAATGTTACCCGCATAAAGTCCTGACAGGGCGCCGTGACCGTATCCGCACCCTGCGCAAGGGCGGCGGACTTTCCGGTTTTACCAAACGGGCCGAGTCCGAATATGACCCGTTTGGCGCGGCGCATAGCTCCACGTCAATCTCCGCAGGCGCAGGCTTTGCAGCCGCTCGCGATTTGGACGGACGCAATAATCATATTATCTCTGTTATTGGCGATGGGTCGATCACGGCGGGTATGGCCTATGAGGCGATGAATAATGCTGGTGCAACGGATAGCCGCCAAATCGTTATCCTGAATGATAATGACATGTCTATCGCCCCGCCCGTTGGCGCAATGAGCCATCTGCTGTCTCGCACCGTCAGCAGCGGCGGATATCAGGCCCTCCGCAGCACGGCGAAATCCGCCATTGCCCGCGCCCCGCGTCCCATCAAGACAACGGCTCGACGCGCTGAAGAATATACGCGCGGCATGTTTATGGGCGGAACGTGGTTCGAAGAGCTTGGCTTTTATTATGTCGGACCGATTGATGGGCATGATCTCGACGCGCTGATCCCGGTTCTGGAAAATGTCAAAAATATGAAAGACGGTCCGGTCCTGCTTCACGTCGTAACCCAAAAGGGCAAAGGCTACGAACCGGCGGAAAACTCCGACGATAAATATCATGGCGTCTCAAAATTCAACGTCGTGACGGGCGAGCAATCCAAGGCGAAAGCCAATGCGCCGAGTTATACAAAGGTTTTCGCCGAGAGCCTAATCTCTGAAGCCCGCAAAGACGACAAAATCGTTGGTATTACTGCCGCCATGCCAGGCGGGACAGGCATGAAAGAATTTGGCCAAGTCTTCCCTGAACGTATGTTTGATGTCGGCATTGCCGAACAACATGCCGTGACATTTGCGGCTGGCCTCGCTGCGGATGGATATAAACCGTTTTGCGCAATTTACTCGACATTCCTGCAACGCGGATATGACCAAGTTGTCCATGATGTCGCCATTCAAAACTTGCCAGTCCGTTTCGCGATGGACCGTGCGGGGTTGGTTGGTGCAGATGGCCCAACCCATGCAGGCGCGTTTGATATCGCCTATCTCGGCTGCTTGCCGAATATGGTGCTCATGGCCGCTGCGGATGAGAATGATTTAGCGCGTATGGTCGCCACAGCCGTTGCCCGTGATGACGGACCCACCGGCTTTAGATATGCGCGCGGTGAAGCCACGGGGCAGGGCATAGACCCGAATCCACAGCCGCTCGAAATTGGCAAAGGCCGCGTGCTTAGAGAGGGCTCCAGCGTTGCGATTTTCTCTTACGGGACACGCCTTGGCGAGGCGTTATTGGCAGCTGAAAAGCTGGAGGCGTTGGGTCTGTCCGCGACCGTTGCGGATGCGCGTTTCGCGAAACCGCTTGATACGGAATTGCTCTGCCGTTTGGCCGATGAGCACGAAGTCCTCATCACGATTGAAGAAGGCTCCGTTGGCGGCTTTGGCGCATTTTGCCTCCATGCGCTGGCCGACGCTGGACGCCTCGATAGCGGCGTAAAAATCCGAACTATGACACTGCCGGACACATTCATAGACCAAGACAGCCCCGCGATTATGTATCAGCAGGCGAAACTAGACGCGGATTCGATTGTAGAGAAAGTGTTTCAGGTGATTGGCCGTGATGTCGCGGATATGCAGGGCTTGGCTTGATTGACCTGGGATATATAAACCCATGTTATCCTCGGGCTTGACCCGAGGACCTTTCATGCAATGGTCAAGATGTAATTCAGCGGGTGTATTTCGCTCTGGCCTAATATTCAAACGGCATGAATTCGCCAGTTCCAGGATGAAGAGGTAGCCATTGTGGGTTGGTCTTTTCAATAAGCTCTATTTTCCACGGTCTGAGCCACCTCTTAAGGCTTTTCTCTTTTTGAATGGCTTTCGGCATGTCTTCAAATGTATCAAACCAAACCAGTCGCTTTATTTTGTATTTTTGTACATGCTTTGATCCGAGGCCTGATTGGTGTTGAAGCAAGCGTCCCGGCAAATCAGATGTGACGCCGATATATAGGCTACCTCCCTTGGAGGAGGCGAGAATATAGACGCAAGGTAAAAACATATCTTATAAAAACTTATGAAAGGTCCTCGGGTCAAGCCCGAGGATGACGTAGGATTTGAGTGTGTTAAAGAGCGCCATG
>CAZSKH010000070.1:0-10411 GCA_964607395.1 uncultured Algimonas sp. | reverse complement strand
AGGACGACGCGATAACCGATTTGGTCTTTCAGCGGCCCCGCCTCCAGCGCTTTCAGCGCCTCCAGCATGACGCAAATCCCGCCCTTCATATCGCACAGGCCGGGGCCATTATATTTACCGCCGCCGAGGTCTGTGACCTCCGTGAATGTGCCGTCCGGAAAAACCGTATCATAATGCCCCGTCATCACGATTTGATTGGGCGCATCCGGGCGCGCCGTGGCGCGGAAGACGGGGCCAGATTGAAAGCCTTGCATGACGCCTTTCGCATCAACCTTTTCAATCGGCGCGGTTTTAACTAACTCAACCACAGCTTCCGTTTCGCCAAAAGCGTCGACAAGGAGCGGCGCGAATGTATTGAGGCCTGCCGCGTTCCAGCTTCCCGTATTGATTTTCGACCATCCGATGGTGCGCGCCAGCATCGCATCTTGGCGTTTCGTCAAAGCGTCCAATGCGGCTTGATCGAGGTCGGTCAATTCTCCGAGCGGTATATCATCGGCTCTCATGCGGAGCTCCTTTGGAAATCATATAGCTTTGGCAAGTCCAGAATTTGCGTCAATGCGTCCAGCGCGGAGTGGGTCTCAGTCAGAAAAGCCGCATCGCTCAAATCCTCAATGCCCAATCTGTCGCGATAATGGGCTTTCACCCAAGTCTCCAGCGCATCGATTTTCTCGTGGGTCATGACAACGCCCGAATGAACGGCGGCGCGTTGCGCGTCATTTAAGACGACACGCAAACGTAAACATGCTGGCCCGCCGCCATTCGCCATACTCTGCCGGAGGTCGAGGTAGTGCGCCTGCGTGATCGGATTATCATCTGCCAGCACGGCATCGACAAAGGCTTTGGTGGAGGCGGTTTCTTCGACCTGTGTCGGGAGGATGAGCGCCATATCGCCGCTGGGTAAGGTCACGAGTTGGGAATTAAAGAGATAGGACGAAATTGTATCGCCAAGGGGAACATCGTTTGTGGGGGCCATAATAAACTGGGGTTTAAAGCCAAGAGAATCGGCCTTGGCCGTAATCTCTTTTTCTAACGCCCGAAGATCATCAAAGGCGTTTTCATGGAAAAACAAAACCGTCTCATTCGACACGCAAACCACATCATTATGAAATGCGCCCGCGTTAATCGCCGTCGGGCTTTGCGGATGAAAGACAGTGTTTTTATCCTTTAACCCATGTAGACGCGCCACGGACTGGGAGGCTTGCAAGGTTTGCCGCCCCGGAAATTTGAGCTCTGTCTTTGGCCGCTCTTTTTTTAAGATCAGGGCATCGCGGCCATAGATAAAGACCTCCACGCCCGCCGCGCCATGCGAGCTGCAAAGACGGTTATGGTTTGCCGCACCCTCATCGCCCAGCAGCGGCGTGTGCGCCAGCGGGTCATGGACCGCAAAATATGCGTCATCTGAAAAAATCATGGAAAGCGTGCGGCGTGTTTGACTATCTTCCAACGCGCGGTGCGGCATGGCGGTCAGGTTCGCAGGCGTGAAATGCACGCGGCCATCTGCGCTATCTGCGCCGGGCGTCACTGTGGCCGCATTGGCCGTCCACATGCAGGAGGCGGAGCTGTAATTGGCGACGAGAGCCGGGCTGTGGGCGAAGGCTGTTGCCAAGACCTGCGCGTCATTCCCGCCAAATCCTAGCGCACGAAGACCCGGAACGAAGGGGCGCTCTTGCGGGGGCAACACAGCTTGCGGCAGACCTAAATCAATGAGCCGCCGCATTTTTGCGAGACCTTGCAGGGCTGCGGCGCGGGGATTGGCGGCCTTACCCTTATGTTTGGAGGATGCAATGTTGCCGTGGCTCAGCCCCGCATAATTATGGCTCGGACCGACAAGGCCGTCAAAGTTCATCTCAACAGACATAGCTATCCCCGTCGGTTTTGCGCGAGGGCAACAAATGGCGTAATCGTGCCGAGAATTTCACAGGCCTCTCGGCCCGCTTTCTCTGCGCCCGGATAGGCGGGACCTAGGGCGGCGCGAAAACTCTCACCCAGTCCTGTGAAATGTAGATATTTAATATCCGATTCAGTTACACCGCCGCCTGTGGCTTGGAACACACTTTGCGTGATCAAGGTCCGGTCCGTGCGGCAGCGGATAGCAGGTCCACCGTCAAAAATATCACAGAGATCGGTGTCTTCAAATCCGGCGGACATGAGCAAACCCATTGCCCCAGCGGAGAGATCATGCGGTTTTCCTGCGGCCTCCATGACGCTCGCCGGAAGCAGATTTAGCAGAATTGGTAAAGCGGGTAAAAGCTCGACAATAAAAGCCGCATCTCCGGAAGATAACCTATCCGCGATATCGAAATCTGTTTGAATAAATTTAGATGTGAGGTGTTGCCAAAAGGGGGATATACCTTTCGCATCTACCCACCCGCGAATATCCGCCATGAGTCGATCTTCGAACCGGTCTCGATTGGCATGAATAAACCCAAGCCGCCCCAGCGAGAGTAATCGCCCAACCCCGGTGCCGCGCGCCTCGGGCGCCAAAAAGATTGACGCGAGTTCCGTATAATCATCAAAATCCGTCGTGAGCTGTAAGGTATCATACCGTACGGATAAATCCTGCTGCGAGGCTTTGCGGGCATGGCGTGAGCGTTTGAAGGAATAAAACGGACGGTCCACGCCCAGGCGCGGGATCACACCAGAGATACCCAGAATCTTTCCGTCTTTTTCCGCCACAAAAAGGAGACGGTTCGCCCCGTCTTTCCCGGCTAAAAAGTCCAGGGACTCACTCACATAATCGCCAACGTCTTTCTTAGACTTCGGCACAGTTGTCAGTCCGGAATCGGCTTTGGAGGTGAAACGGGTAATCGCCGAAATGTCGTCAGCGGTTGCGGGTCTAAAAAGAGTGGTCACGGGCGGCCTTTCTAAAGAACAAAAGCCGGCAAGCCGTCCGCCCGATGCGCCAGCAGTTGCCGTGTGAAACCGTCATAAAGCCCAACACAGCGGAGTTCAAGGTGGGAGCGGCGCGTTGCTTTTTGATTTTTTAACACTCCGAAATTTGTGAATCTTCGATCAATTTTTTGATTCATGAATTTAAGTGTGACGGACATCACGGATAACCCACAAAGAAAATTCTACTAGCCCCAGACGCCCGGCATTCAAACGACAGGAAAAATTATGAAAACGAATCTAGTCAAAACAGCGGCGCTTTGCTTTGGCATTTCTAGCTTCTCTCAAGCGGCCCAGGCAAAAGACATAGTTAGCTTGGGCGAACTAAGTTGGATGCTTAAAAATGGGTACTCGCAAGCAACTATCGACGAAATTATTGAGGATTGCGTCGCCGATCCTGATTGTGGATTTGGCCCAGTTGCGCCGCCCAATCCTGATGACGATCGAATCCGCAAACATAAGATGCAATTACATCAACAAAACATGGCCCGCGGAACGCTAAGGTCGTTACCTCAGACATCTCTAAACCGAGTTGTAACCGACCAAAAATATCAGTTTCAACCGCGTTCAAGAACAGTCACGGCTCAGCCCAAACCGAAAAAACGGACGTCCAACTAATTCGACTTTGACCCGGCTTTGTTCGCTTCCTCATCAACCAAACCAGCCGCTGCCCCCTCCCCGATGACGTTGACGTTGCTGCGGAACATATCGGGGATGCAGTCTACGCCGAGGATGAATGCGAGCCCCGTAACGGGGATGCCGACGGCGCCCAAAACCTTAAAATCGTAATTGATTGGCTGGAACAGCACGCCTAAGGTTATCAAACATGTCGACGCCCTCATTTGATATCTTACAATCCCAATGTCGCGACGCGGCACTGGGCGAGTTACCTTGGGAAATACTTTTAAGAAATATCTGTAGTTGGGTGGGCGGCGATAGAGCAATGATGTTGTCAGCTGAGCACGGACACCCCTACAAATCGACAGCGTCATATAACCATGACGTCTCAAATATTTCGGCTTACAATCAGGGCCTTAATCTTGATGACCCTCGTATGCCATTGTCAAAGCTCACTCGGCCCGGCCAAACACGTACCGGTCAAGAATATGTAGAAAACTGCGAAATTTCTAAGACGGACTACTTTCACCTCATATCGAAAAAAGCTGATCAATTAGATAGTTTACACTCCGTGATCTTAGAGTCCTCGTTAACTGGACGGCAAGCTATAAGCATCCATCGAAGCTTTAAAAACGAAATATTTGGTCAAGAAGAAGTTGAGCGCATGCAAGGCATTCTGCCTCATTTGGTTGATGCCTATAATTACGCTATCAAAATTTCCGGAAAACTGAACCCTCGCGTGCAAACACAAGATTGCGCATTTTTGGTTAAGTCCGATTTGCGCGCAGTCTTGCTCAGCGGAAAACCCGAGTTGATTCTTGACGGCAATCCATCCTTCGGCTGGAATGGAGAAAAACTGCGTATTAAAAATTCCGCTTTCAGGACGTTTATTGAACTTGCCTTTGTAAGAGGATCGCAAAACCAATCTTTGCATTGCAGAATTCAAATTCCAAATGCACACACGTCAAACACGCATCTTCAAATTCTAACGCAACCGAAACCGCAAATGATCGATTGGGTGGCCAACATGGACGGGTCAATAGTGCTATATGTATCACGTGTTCATACTGAATTTGATATCCAGCAGTGCGAGCTATTTGCCGAGATTTTTCAATTGTCTAAATCGGAAAGCCGCACATTGAGAGAGTTGTCTCAGGCAGGATCGCTTCGAGAAGCGTCCATTCGTACAAATATTAGATACGAAACCATGCGATGGCATCTTAAAAACATCTTCGCGAAAACGGGTTACCATTCGCAGGAAGCTTTATTGAAAGCCGTTGAGACGACGGACATATCTAACGTGCGTTAAATCTGGCGTAGCCACTCATTTCGCCGCGTCCGCCTATCAGTCGAGCTTTGACTCAACACCGCTTTGCACACAACGGTTACAAGACCGTAGTTCGGTTTTTATACTAAAATATAGATAAATTCTCTTATCCACCCATTTGGGTGGAGACGGCTCTAACAAGCCTTGTTAACCATAAAGTCCCAAACGGGGCGCCGCGTCTTCGTGGGTTCCAATCTACGAAGACGCTTAAATTTACCCGTCAAGGGACTGTAGTCACTGCCTGTCTCGGCGATCACGCCAGCCTGTCAAATTTTAAAAATGTCAGAAAAGTCCATCTACGCCAAAACAGGTATATCCTCTCAGGGTGAGTTGATTGTTTTCATAAAAGACTTGCTGCCGTCTTGACGACAATGTCTCTCTTGAGAATTTTGTGTGACTAAAGACTGTGGTACGGGCGGTCGGAATCGAACCGACACTCCAAAGGAACGGGATTTTGAATCCCGCGCGTCTACCAATTCCGCCACGCCCGCATACCATACAAACTCACGACGATGAGTAGATTGAGCCTTCTATTCATTTAGAATTATGCGTCAACCGTTTTGGCCATAAAGCTGCCCTTAACTTGCATTATGTAAGGGAGGCGTATGAAGGGTAAACTTGCATTTTTGGATCGGTGGTATGAGAGCACCAAGGCTGCGGCTGGCCATCGCCACGCGACGCCGATTTTATGTGTGCTGTCTTTTGCTGAAAGCTCGTTCTTTCCGATCCCCGTTGATTTGATGCTGATGCCTATGGTGCAGGCTCGCCCCAAAGCTTGGTGGCGGCTAGCCTTGATCTCCAGCTTCTTCTCTGTGCTCGGCGGGATTTTTGGCTATTTTTTGGGGATGCTCTTCTTTGAAACTATTGCCGGGCCGCTGCTCGAGAAAATGGGCAAGGCCGAGAGCATGGAAAGGTTCAGCGAAAGCATTGCGGCCAATGGCGGATTATGGGTGTTTGGCGCAGGCTTCACGCCCTTCCCTTATAAGGTCATTACCATCATGAGCGGGGCCGTCCCCGTTGCATTTGGTGTTTTCGTGACCGCCAGCGTTTTATCACGGACGCTTCGCTATCTGGCGGTGGCCGGGATTGTGCGCGTGTTCGGCGGCATGGCAGAGCGATGGATGAAGGAACATTTCGCAATTTTCTCTATCGGTTTATTCGCCCTCATCGCCGCGCTGTATTTTGGCATGAAAGCCCTATTTCCGCATTAAACCAATGGTGCGAGAAAATCCATAATCCGCGAAGGCTTTTGCCCGAATATCATCCGTGTCCGGCCCAATCAGAAATGCAGTTTGATCATGGACTGGCAAATTACGCGTCTCGATATCGGAGAGAACGGCCTCTAACCGCCGCGCAATGGCCTCGCCGCTATCTATCCAATTTACGCTTTGGCGCACGGCGGCGCGCAGCTCTTCCCGTAGCAGCGGGAAATGGGTGCAGGCGAGAACAACCCCGTCAACATCTGCGCCAACGCGGCCGGCAAAGAGCGGCGCAATTTCTTCGCGCACAACATCCATATTTACCGAATGCCCTGCGAGTTTGCGTTCGGCCTCGGCAACAAGACGGGTCGAGCCTTGCAACAACACATGACAATCCGGCGCGAAATCTGCGATGAGATCATCGACATATTTACGGCGCACCGTCCCGGGCGTGCCCAACACACCGATCGCGCGCGTGAGCGATTTCTCCGCTGCCGGCTTAATCGCGGGCACAACGCCAATCACCGGAATGTTCACAGCGGCCCGAATGGCTGGCAGCGCAGTTGTTGACGCCGTATTACAAGCCATGACGATGGCATCGGGGTCGAGCATGTTGACTAATGTCGCGAGCAAGCCCGGCAAGCGCGCGCGAAGCTGGCCTTCCGTTTTGCTGCCATAGGGCCGAAAGGCGTCATCGGCTGCATAGGAGAGATAGGCATGCGGTAGGCGCGCACGAATTTCGGACACAACGGACAGGCCGCCGACGCCGGAGTCGAAAACAAGAACATGATGGCCAGAACGGGTCATGTTCTCGTCTCTGCCAAGACAAGGTGAGGAAATCATGAAGGAAATGCGGCGGAATTCGGTTTCCTTTTCTCGGCCCCTCCCCTATCTCCGCGCGCATGGCCCCGCCTCTCTTAACACTCAAAGATATTGCCCTGACATTTGGGTCAACGCCTCTGCTGGAGCGCGCGGATTTAACTGTGCATGCGCGGGATCGTTTGTGCCTTGTCGGGCGCAATGGGTCGGGCAAATCGACACTGTTAAAAATCGCAGCCGGCATTGTCGAGCCTGATGACGGTGAGCGATTTGTGAAACCCGGGACGAGCTGGCGATACCTGCCGCAGGACCCGGACCTATCGGCCTATGCTGATGTGGAGAGCTATGTCCGCGATGGTTTGGTTGGGGCTGATGACGGATTTCGCATTCCCTACCTTCTGGATGCTCTGGGCCTGAGCGGGCGCGAAGATCCCGCGCATATGTCGGGCGGGGAGAGACGGCGCGCCGCGCTGGTTCGCACCCTTGCGCCGGAGCCGGATATCCTGATGCTGGACGAGCCCACCAACCATTTGGACCTGCCCGCGATTGAATGGCTGGAGGGGGAGCTGGGCAATATGAATGCTGCGCTGGTTTTAATTTCACATGATAGGCGGTTTTTGGAATCCCTCTCGCGGCGCACGCTTTGGATGGACCGGGGCGAGACTCGCGATTTGGATAAGGGTTTTGCGCATTTTGAAGATTGGCGGGATGAGTATCTCGCGCAAGAAGAGCTAGACCGGCATAAGCTCGCCCGGCAAATTGTTCGCGAACAGCATTGGGTTGTCCACGGGGTCTCTGGCCGCCGCAAACGTAATGTCCGCCGGATGAAAGAGCTGGGCAATCTGCGGGCCGATTTGAAAAACGCCAAGAAAGTCCAAGGCCTCGCCGATGTCACCGTCACAGAAGGCCGCAGTTCCGGCAAACAAGTCGCGAAATTGACCGAGGTGTCCAAAGCCTTTGATGGCCGCACGGTCATTGATAAGGTGTCGCTACGGATTGGGCGAGGCGAGCGCATTGGCGTGGTCGGGCCGAACGGGTCAGGCAAAACAACGCTGCTGAAACTTATCATGGGATCGCTGAATGCAGATTCCGGCAAGGTTGAGCTAGGCCTCAATCTCGACCCGCTCGTCATCGATCAAAACCGCGAGACTTTGGACCCCGATTGGACCTTGGCGGATGCGCTGACCGATGGCGGCGGAGATAGCGTCATTGTCGCGGATCAATCCCGCAACGTTATTGGATATATGAAGGACTTTTTGTTCTTGCCCGAGCAAAAGCGCACACCCGTTCATGCCCTGTCAGGCGGAGAGCGCGGACGGTTGCAATTGGCGCGAGGCTTACGTCTGCCATCAAATTTATTGGTCCTCGATGAACCCACCAATGATCTCGATCTAGAAACGCTAGACCTCTTGCAAGAAATCGTAGCGGATTATTCGGGGACCGTCATCGTTGTTTCGCATGACCGAGATTTTCTGGACCGGACCGTATCGCGAACGCTCGCTTATGAAGGCGGCGGAAAATGGCAAATCTATGCAGGCGGATATTCTGACATGGTGGCGCAGCGCGGTGTCGGCGTCCAAGCGCGAAAGGCGGAGAAGGCCGCCAAGACGAAGTCTAAATCTACGTCCGGCTCGGCAAAACCCGGCGGACATAAACTCTCCTATAAACATAAGTTCCGTTTGGAAACCTTGCCAGGTGAGATGAAGGAAATTGAAGCTGAGATTAAACTTTTAAACACGGCGCTTAGCGACCCTGAGCTTTATGCCAAGGATCCCGATCTTTTCAACGCTAAATCCGAAGCCCTTGTGGCGGCCCAAATTAAGCTTGGCGCATGCGAAGACGAATGGCTGGAACTCGAAATGTTACGCGAGGAAATGACCTCCTAGGTGTATAAGCTAAGTCTAAATCTCTTTTAAAGCGAGTTAGAATAAGCTAAGGTTTGCTCTTGCCTGTAAATCTACACACTTACGCTATGAACTAGTGGGACCGGGATCGCATGCCAAATAAAATGATTAGAGCTGACGCGAACCTCTCCGCTGCACCGAAGCGATTGGACCCGGCGGCTCGCCGTGCGCAATTGCTGGAGCACGCAATGGCGGCCTTTGCCGATGCGGGGATTGAACGGGCCGTTCATGCCGATGTCGCGATACGCGCCGAAGTTTCCACGCCAACTGTCTTCAAATATTTTCCGACTCGCGAGGCGCTTGTTGATGCCGTTTTGGGGGAGGTCGAGCAAACTCTCGAAAGCCTGCAATCTCATTTAGAACCTAACAAAGTTTTTCCTCCGGCAGAGCTAACCCGCGCAATGGCTGATATTTTATCAGTGCTCTGTGTCAGTCGTCCGGATATGATGAAAGTTATGCTTATTTGGTCTGTCGCCTTTTCGCCTGTCCGTGTCCGCTATCTATCATTTGAAACCCGGTTGCAGAAAATATTGACCTCATTGTTGGACTCGGATGCCACGGATAAATCAGATCCCCTTATTTTACTCGCAACAGCAAAGCTATTTATCCGTATGCATTTTGATGATTCCACGGCGGAAGATCGGAATGACTATATAAATCGGATGTGCGAAATTCTGGCCGCAACGCAAACAGCTTCTCCATCATAAGATTGAAAGACGGATTTCGCTTTATTCAACTAAGCGTGCGCCGTCTTCCGCGCGCGGAAGGATTGGCGGCATATCCGCTTCAACATGGTCGACTGCAATCACCATTGAGGAGCCGTGCCCGCCCGAAATATGTATTTTGTCAGCAATGAAACTCGTGGACGGCGCCATTGAACCAATAGATGTGTTTTGCCCCATAACCTGTAGTTTTTGTTTCGGGAGATAAACCGTACCGAGAACTTTCAGGGACCCGCCTTCTGCAATCAGACTGGATTGTTCAGCATAGGTTCGGTTGCCGGGTGCGGAAGAATCGATGGCTTCCATCACGGCCAAACCTTTGCGGGGGCCTGTCGTCGGCGCTTTTAAGTTTAGGGCCGACTCACTTTGAATATTCAAAACAGCGCCTGTCCCGGCCAGAATAAAGGTCACATCCTCAGCAACCGCCTCAGCGCCATTAATAAAACTCAGCGGACCATCTTTAATAATATATTCGCCAGGAAGGAAATCGACATTAATTCCGTCAACGGTTAGCCCGCCGCAAAACACGCCAGGTTTCACATCCACATCACTGCCCGTGACATTTCGGGACACGTCAATTGTGCCATTCAAATCAGCATCATATAAGGGGTCCGTTTCATAACTGAAAAAGGCCTCTACTCCCGACCTAAGGGACCCCGTCTCTTCAAAAGCGGCAAATGCGAATAATAGACGGGCCTGAAATTCTGCTATTTGGGCCTCTCGCAAAGCTTCCGGTGACTGATCTTTGAAAACGACGAGTTCGGATAACGGCACCAGACATTCATTTGGAATTTTCGGAGATTCAGTGCTCGCATAGGGATCTTGAATCGGACTACATTCGCCTTTGACATAGGGCTCAAATTCACCCTTTGCGCCGCCAACGGTGCAAAAAGATTTCGCTACGGGTGATTGATTTGACTGGGACGTCAACGC
>CAZSKH010000069.1:2127-10572 GCA_964607395.1 uncultured Algimonas sp. | reverse complement strand
CGATGCCATGGTTGACCGCAATCGTTGCGGTGATGCTCATGATCCTGATTTCACTGGGCGTCTGGCAATATCAACGCCTGCAATGGAAAACGGATTTACTGGCTGAGGTGGAAGCCTCGGTGACCGCGCCGCCTTTGACATCGCTTGACGATCTAGAGCGCGCGATTGCGGCGGGCGAACCGGTGGATTTTCGACGTATCAGTTTTACGGCGACAGTTTACGGCGATACACCTGTCTATGATGTTTATAAATCTCAAAGCGGTGGAATTTTTTGGGATCGGTTTATCGCTTTGTTTGACGGCGATGACGTTATCTATGGGACAGCTAGAAGTATCGAAGATGCGGAAAAAAAGGATGAACCCGATTGGGTTTCTCGAACCTCTGAAGCCAATTTTATCGGCTATGTTCGACAGGATCACCCTATGGGACGTGTTGAAGGTTGGCTGAAATCGAAACCAACACCAGGACGGAACCGTTGGTTCAAATTCAACCAAAACGAACTTTGGAATGAGGGCTTTCCATCCGCTAATACGACTCTCTCGCATTACATTGAATTCGAGCCTGGAGCGACATCCGCCGAAGCGCTTCCAGTCCGCCGCCCGTCCATCCGCAACAACCACCGCGATTATATGCTGACGTGGTTCTCTTTCGCGGGTTTACTGCTGATTTTCTATTTCCTGATTCATAAGCGCGCCGGACGTTTGTCTTGGTAAGGTTTTGGGCATGATAAGCTCTCGCGGGACGCATACTGTTCTCTCCGGTAAAGCCGCAGGCGGGACAATTCGTCTGGTGCATCCCCGCTGGGCAGACTTTGAAGCCTGGGCAAGTTTGCGCCGCGAAAACGCAGATTATTTGCGGCCGTGGGAACCTTATGTCTCAACCGACGGGTTGAACCGACCGGCTTATCGATCCCGATTGTCCCGCTTGAAGAAATTAGTTCAACAAGACCGCGCCTTCCCGTTTCACATTTTTCGCGGCGAGACCTTGGTCGGCGCTTGTAACATCACACATGTTGAACGTGGAACCGCGCAATCGGCCAAGCTCGGCTATTGGATCGGCGAGAGTTTTACAGGACGAGGATTTGCCCGCGCCTCGGTTGGGGCAGCCAGCGATTTTTGTTTCACTGGATTAGGCTTGCACCGCGTCGAAGCCGCCGTTCAAAGCGATAACTCCGCATCTATCAAGGTCCTGCAAGCCAGCGGTTTTACGCTGGAAGGCACAGCGCGCGGTCTTTTGAAAATCAATGGGATGTGGCGGGATCATGATATTTACGCCAAACTCAGTGGTGATTAGGGGCGAGAGACTAAGCGCAGACCTTAGGCCCGCCCGCCACTTGCGCTCAGGCTGCTTGGATCAATCCCCATATCAGCTAAGGCAGCCGCCCATTTCCCGTCGAGGTCCTGCGAGAAAACCAAATCATCATCCGCCTCACTCACCAGCCAGAAATTATCCGCGATCTCACCTTCCAATTGCCCCGGACTCCAGCCTGCATAGCCAATGGCTAACAGAGCGTTTTTTGGGTGATCATCTGAAACGAGCGATTCTAACACGTCTTTGGTCGAGGTCAGGGACAGGGTGTCAGAACATTTTAGCGAGGTTTCCGGCTTAAAATAATCTGAGCTATGAAGAACAAAGCCGCGGTCAATATCGACCGGCCCGCCGTCTAAAACTGATGTATCGGCCACGCGGACATCGCCCGTAATACCAATCTGATCGAGCAGGTCTGAAATCTGTAAGTCTGTCCTCCCCTTATTGACGATGATGCCCATGGCGCCCGATGTGTCGTGGCTGACGACATAAATCACAGCAAAGTGGAATCGCGGATCACCCATATCTGGCGTCGCGATCAAGAGTGAGTTTCGAAAACTCTGCATTTTTGGGCCTGATTGTTCCATGTCTGAACAATGACTCGCACTGCAAAAGGTTCAAATCAACTCCATTCACATTTTTGAAATCAACCTAAAGATCTCAAAATCGACGCCTCCTATCTTGCGCCGAACATGAACATTACCTATCTTTATCGAAAGACGATAAATCAGAAATTTGGAGATTTTCACTATGTCAATTCAAGAAGGGGACAAGCTCCCCGCAGCTACTTTCATGAAAATGGGACCAGATGGCCCGCAGCCGCTTAACACAGATGATGTATTTAAAGGCAAGCGCGTCGCGCTATTCGCCGTGCCGGGCGCTTTCACACCAACATGTTCGGCCAAACATTTGCCAGGCTTTGTCGAAAAATCTGCGATGTTAAAAGCGCGCGGCATTGATGAAATCGCCTGCATCTCCGTGAACGATGTCTTCGTCATGGGCGCATGGGGCCAACAAGCCGGCAGCGCAGATGTTGATATGCTTGCAGATGGAAACGGTGATTTTGCAAAAGCGATTGGTCTGGAAATGGACGGTTCTGGTTTTGGCATGGGCCAGCGGTCACAGCGCTACGCCATGGTTGTCGATGACGGCACAGTGGAACGGCTTTTCGTTGAGGCGCCCGGTGAGTTCAAAGTCAGCTCAGCCGATCATATGCTATCGGAGCTTTAGGACTATCCGAGCTTAAGGAAAAATCCAAACGAGGCGCGTAAAATTGAAAATTGTCGAAAGGGGACAACACTATGGAAATCGCTAGCTTTATACCTATCATTCTCGCCGCCCTGGCCATCTTTATCATTATGAAGACCGTCCGGATTGTGCCGCAAGGCTCTGAATGGACATTGGAGAATTTTGGACGTTATGCCAAAACGCTCAAACCGGGATTGGCTTTCGTTATTCCATTTTATCAGCGGATTTCGAACAAGATGGACATGCGTGAGCGCGTCATCGATATCCCAAGCCAAGAGGTGATTACCAAAGATAACGTGATGGTCACCGCTGACGCTGTGGTGTTTATCCAAGTCATTGACGCGCGCATGGCGACCTATGAAGTGTCCAACCTTGAAAACGCGATCCAGAATCTTTGCCTGACCAACGTGCGGACAGTTGTCGGCTCTATGGATCTCGATGAGGTGCTGTCCAAACGCGATCAAATCAATGCTCAGCTTTTGACTGTTATTGATCAGGCAACAGATAGCTGGGGCTCGAAAGTGGTTCGGATTGAGATCAAAGATCTTTCGCCTCCGCATGATATTACACAAGCGATGAACAAGCAGATGAAAGCCGAACGTGAGAAGCGGTCCGACATCCTTATCGCGGAAGGTCACAAACAGTCGTCAATCCTCAAAGCTGAGGGCGAAAAAGAGGCTGCCATTCGCGAAGCGGAAGGCCGCAAAGAAGCGGCCTATCTCGACGCAGAAGGTCGGGAGCGCGAAGCCCAAGCTGAAGCGAAAGCGACCGAAATGGTTTCGACAGCGATTGCGCGCGGTGACGTGAACGCGATCAATTACTTCGTCGCCCAAGAATATGTGAAAGCCTTTGGTGAACTGGCAAAAAGCCCCAACCAAAAAACGGTCATTGTCCCGGCGGAACTCTCGGGTCTGGCCGCGACGGTTGGCGGTATCACCTCGCTTTTGGACGGCGCGAGCAAAAAGAAATAGGGAGCTCTGTTTATGGAAAATGAAACCAACATAATCATCTCTGCGCTTGAATCGATGAACGCGACAAAATGGGGAATTTTAGGTCTCCTCTTGGTCGGGTTGGAACTCATCACGGGCACAACTTATATTCTGTGGCCAGCCGTTGCGGCGCTGGCGATGGCAGTTTTGGTATTCTTCCTGCCGCTGTCTTGGGAATTGCAGCTCGTTCTGTTTTTCATTCTTTCGACGGTTTTGCTCGTCGTCGGTCATATGTATCTTAAGCCGATAATGAAATCAGGCGAGCCGTCTGATTTGAACGACCCGGGCCGGACCATGTTGGGACGCCGTGTCACGGCCATCACAGATTTCGACGGTGGTCATGGCCGCGTCACCGTCGGGGATACGCAGTGGAAAGCGAGCACTGATTCCGGCGACCCTCAAATTGGCGATGCTCTTGTTATCACGGCGATTGCCGGGGCGACGTTGATCGTTGAACCTGCCTTGAAAGCCTAGGGTGAGCCTGACGATCCAAAGCTTTGGCGCTCGGCAATCTTTCGAGTTGATACGGGACGAGGTCGTCATTGGCGGCCTCGCCTATGCGTCAGATATGCGGAGCCCAAAAGGCAATATCGCTTTCGCGTCGGGCTCCGCTCACATCCACGGCATTGATACGAAGATTAATGCAAACCCCTCCAACTCCTCTCGCGGGGATTTGGAATTTGATATCATCAAGTCGGGCCGTGAAATTGGGGAACTTGAGTTTGATCGCAAAGGCAATGCCCGTTTAGAACTCAACCGCATCGATAGCGGAACGGATAAATTTAAAATAAAACCACGCGGCCTAACGAGTTTCTGGTTTCTAGTCGAGCAAGCTGGTTATCCGGTGATGGAATTAAAGCCGACTGAAAAATACCGACGCGATGCCTATCACTACCGCGTTAATCCACGCTCGCGCCGCATGCCGGAACGGGTGCTGGATGAACTAAGTATCTACATCGCCTTCTCGGCCAATGTTTACACCGCGAAGATGCAGGGGATTACGACAGGCCGTTGGCCGGGTTAGGGTCCCTTATTCCCACCGAAAGCTGGTACAATAGCGAGACCGTCACCCTGTTCTCCGCCGGATAATCGGCCGATTAGACGACCACTTTCAAAATCAATTTCAGCTATTTTATTCGCGCCTGTTTCAGCGACGTAAAGGCGTGTCCCATCCTCGCTAAAAAGCAATGTGACTTGCCGGGTTTGGTCCGATCCGCTGACTCTAATCGTCCGCTCAACTTTACGGCTTTTAACATCAATGACCGAGACACTTCCGTCTTTGAGGTTTGATGTGACCATCTTTGTTCCATCAGGCGAAACGATAATTCGCAATGGAAACGAACCGACCGGGATTTCCGCAAGTCTTTCTAGTGATGTCGCGTCAAATATGACGACTTTGTCTTCACCGCGAACGGATGCCCAAACTTCGGAGCCGTCTTTCGTGACGGCAATACCTTCAACCTCTTTGCCTGCCGGAGCGGAGATGACCCTCTCCGTTTCAAGGTTGATGCGGCTCACTGTTCCTGATTGCATGTTTGCCGTATAAGCAATGCTCTCATCCGGAGAGACCGCTATCATGTGCGTGCCGTCTTGTTCTGTTGGGATGGCGTCTACCGTCCAAGAATATGTCCATAAATTCTGGCAATCGATCGCTCTGCGGGCTGTAGGTTTTTTTATATTAGGAGTGAGTTGCACAACAGACTTTCCACCCTCTGTTGTCGCAACAAAGCCTCCACTTTTTAAGGCTACAAGACCATGCGGGTTTTTGTTTTCGCCTAACTCTATCGTTGCGATTATTGATTTGCGTCCAATTTCGAAAACATCAATGGTTGCCCCTCCATAATTTACAACAGCGGCAAAGTGGCCATCAGGTGTTATGGCTATCTCATGTGGCGCTGACCCGCTGACAGGGACTCGGCCTGTTTCTCGGCCTGTCTCTAAGTTGATATAACTGACACTGTTTTCGGCCTTGTTGCCGACTAAAAGATAGTCATTCGTGAAGACAACACGCGGAGAGCATGCGAAGACGGGACCAGCAAAAGCCAAAGAGAAAATAGCAATCAGAGTGAGTGTTCTCATAATTTCTTCCCCGGAATGCCCTTACGTGCCAGCTCATCAGCCTTTTCATTCCCTACATCACCGGCGTGGCCTTTGACCCATTTCCATTGGATGTCGCGTTCCGCGTTGAGGGCGTCGAGCCTTTGCCAAAGGTCTTTATTCACGACGGGTTTCTTGTCCGATTTTTTCCAGCCGCGTTTTTTCCACCCGTGAATCCATTCGGTTATACCCTTGAGCAGGTAGGTTGAGTCGGTGAAGAGAATGATGGGACCAGAGAAGTTAGGCTTGATCGCTTCTATGGCTTTGATGGCGGCCATCATCTCCATGCGATTATTGGTCGTTGATTTCTCGCCGCCATAAATCTCTTTCTGGCGTTTGCCGTGATACATGACGACGCCCCATCCGCCCGGCCCGGGATTGCCCGAACAGGCGCCGTCTGTATAAATCACGAGCGCGCCGTCCAAAGCGCCGGGTTTCAGATCCTCTTCCTTTTTGCGGCGCGGCATTATTTATCCAGTAAAAGACGCGGCAAGCGGAAGATGACTTTCTCTTTGATGACTTCGACTTCTTGGCAGCTGACTTCATAGCGAGAGCGCAGTGCGGCCAACACGCCGTCCATCAGATATTCCGGCGCGGAGGCTCCGGCGGATAATCCAATCGTTTCCGCAGCATCGACCGCCGCCCAATCAATCGCCTCCGCAGAGGACACGAGAGCCGCGTCATCAGACCCGGCTTTTGTGCCCACCTCAACAAGGCGTTTGGAGTTGGAGGATGTTTTCGATCCGATGACAAGCAGGAGGTCGCACCGCTCGGCAATGGCTTTGACGGCCATTTGACGGTTCGTCGTTGCGTAGCAAATGTCTTCCTTATAGGGCAGGGCGATGTCCGGGAACCGGGACTTTAGCGCGGCGATAATATCCGCCGTATCATCAACAGATAACGTCGTTTGCGTAACAAGGGCGAGCTTCTGACCCTCAGTGGGATTATAGCTGTTCGCATCTTCAACCGTTTCAATGAGGGTCATTTGCCCCGGCGGTAACTGCCCCATAGTTCCGACCACTTCGGGATGACCCTCATGACCGATGAGCAAAATATGCAAACCCTCTTTCGCATGGCGCTCGGCCTCAACATGGACTTTCGAGACCAGCGGGCAGGTCGCGTCCAGAAATGTCATCTCCCGCGCTTGGGCGGCTTTGGGAACGGATTTCGGAACACCATGCGCGGAAAACACAACAGGTCTGTCATCGGGGCATTCTGACAATTCCTCAACAAAAACGGCGCCGAGTTTGCTCAGGCGATCCACGACGTGGCGGTTATGGACAATTTCGTGCCGAACATAAACCGGTGCGCCAAATTTCTCGATAGAGCGCTCGACAATCTGAATAGCGCGGTCCACACCGGCGCAAAACCCGCGCGGGGCCGCGAGAAGGACGGTTTTGTGTTTGCGCATAGTTTCTCCATCGGCCCCAGTTTTATTGTCAGAATTTGCAGTTAAAGTGGCAGACATGAGGACTCCTTCATAATCCGAACATTGCAGCCATGTGCGGATTTGATTACAGCGCTACCTATAGCATTCCGTCACGCCCCGCGATAGAGCGAGAGATGTGTCAAAACAGGACCGGATTGGGACTTTTCCATGTCGATGAAAACTACGCTTATTGGAGCCGCTGCACTGTCAATCCTCGCCTTGGCGGGATGTCGGTCAACAAAAGAAGTGCTCGCCATTGGTGAGGCGGCCGAAGCGAACCCCGGACCTTGTCCGCGGGCTTTCGCGTTATATGACGCGTCACGTCTCGTAGAGATTCGGGGTGATGGGACCGAGAAATTTAGTAATGTTGGATTTACGGGCGAAATTGATTCGGTGCGCTCGCTCTGCCGCTATTATGCGGATCGTCCGATTGTCGCCGATCTGACGATAGATTTCTCTCTTGGCCGCGGTCCTGCGGCGGCAGGTGAAACTGTCACCTATAATTATTTTGTGGCTGCAACGCGTAAGAATATTGACGTTTTAGAGAAAGTTGTCTTGCCGCTGACGGTGACATTCCCGCCGGGACAAGACCGTGTGCAAGTGACGGAAAAGGTCGACGAGATCATTTTCCCGCGCGCGAACGACACGACGTCCGGCGAGAATTTCGAAATTGTCGTCGGCTTTGTTGTCACGCCGGAGCAACAAGCCTTTAATGCGGATGGTAAGCGCTTCCGTGTCTCCGCTGGCCAACGGTAAGTTCATGACGTCTATTTTGTCCACCTTGGACGCCGCCGCGCGCGCGGCTTTTATATCGTTGGGGTTCCCTGGCGAGATCGCCGCTGTGCGCGAATCCGATCGCGGTGACGCGCCCTATCAATGTAACGGCGCGATGGCTGCTGCCGGGATTGCGAAAAAACGCGGCGAGAAACTCAACCCGCGCGAGATCGCCGCGCAAGCTGTTGCGATCATGGAAGCTGATGCTGCCATCGGAAAGTTGGACATCGCAGGCCCGGGATTTATCAATATCACCCCAGCCGATGATGTGCTGACGGCCCGCGCGAAAGAGCTGCTTGAAAATCCTGCAGACGGCTTAAAGGTCGAGACGCCAAAGACGATTATTGTCGATTACGGCGGCGCCAATGTCGCCAAGCCGATGCATGTCGGACATTTGCGCTCTGCCGTCTTGGGCGAAGCGATCAAACGTATTTTGCGCGCCCAAGGCCATAGCGTGATTGGCGATGTCCATATGGGCGATTGGGGTTTGCAGATGGGTCATCTCATCTCAGAACTCAAAGAAGAGCAGCCGGACCTGCCTTATTTTGTCGAGGGTTTTAACGGCGATTATCCGCTCGAGGCTCCGGTCACGATGGACGA
>CAZSKH010000069.1:0-2027 GCA_964607395.1 uncultured Algimonas sp. | reverse complement strand
TTGAAAGCGTCAGGCATTACGGAAGAAGTTGATGGGGGATTGATGATCCCATTAGACCCAATTTATGAAGCCGACAGGCAGAAAGGTATTGCGGCGGGCAAGAGAAAAGGCATGCCGCCCATTATGCTTCTTTCGAGTTCGGGAGCCGTGCTTTATCACACGACGGATCTGGCAACTCTCATTGACCGTAAGGCCGAAAATAACCCTGACCTTATCGTTTATGTCGTCGACCAGCGCCAAGCCCTACATTTCGAACAAGTCTTTCTCGCCGCTGTGAAAGCCGGATGGTATGAGACCGAGCAGCTTTATCATGCCGGATTTGGCACGATGAACGGCAAAGACGGAACGCCATTCAAGACCCGCGAAGGCGGCGTCTTGCGCCTCGAGGACCTCATGGACATCATGAATGACGCCGCGCGTGATAGGCTGGAAAGTTCTGGTGTTGGCGCAGATTTCGATGCGGAGGAGCGCACTGAAATCGCTCGTAAAATTGGCCTTGCCGCTCTGAAATTTGCCGACTTGCAAAACCAGCGCATGACGAATTATATTTTCGATCCCGAGCGCTTTACCGCCTTTGAAGGGAAAACCGGACCTTATCTTTTATACGCCGTTGTGCGGATTAAATCGATCCTACGGAAAGCTGCGGAAATGAATGTTGTGGCAGGTGACATCCGCGTTGAGGCAGATACCGAGAAAACGCTGGTCTTGTCATTGGACGCCTATGCCCGCGCCATTGAACTCGCCGCAGATAAATATGCACCGCATATTTTGTGTGAACATGTCTACCGCGTCGCGCAAAGCTTTTCGCGCTTCTACGCCGATTGCCCGATTCTCGCCGATGATGTTCCGCAAGCGGTGAAAGCGTCTCGTCTGAGTCTCGCGAAAGCGGCCCTCGCGCAGCTCGAACACGGGTTAGATCTTTTGGCCATTGAAGCACCTGATCGTATGTAACGCAGGCGGATGGGCTCGCAGCCCATCTCGTTGAAAACATGTTTTCAACTGTGACTGCCGAAGCAAATATAATTAGGACTGTCCGCGTGGCGGCAACCGCGATGGCTTGCCAAGGGTAGGTCTTTCATCTGTGTTTACGCGGCTACCCCGCATTTCGCTTACGCGAATGGCTTGGACCACGCGGCGGTGCGTTACGCATAACGGCCTTACTGGATTGCGGGGGTTCCACCCCGTCAGGCACACGAAATACGGCCCCGATGACCCTCGCGTTACCGACGCCCACCTAGACACACCGTCTTTCGATACAGAATAGATAACGCGTCTATCTTGTCCCATGTCCGAAAGAACGAGTTAAATATGCAGGATAAAACCCAAAGTGCGGAGGGAGTTTTTCAACTTTTTTATAAGCAGTTGAAAAGGCTAAGGTTTTTATGTGAAAGTGCACTTTTGAAGTGAGGGTATAGTTTCCAACCTATTTAGTTTCGTCACTTCGACGCGGGTCGGGGCACTCGACACACCCGGTGCCCATTCTGTATCATGCTTTAACGCGCGGCTGGAACTTGCTGTTGATAGGCAGGTTGAGCGGCCACTGGTTGCGCCTGACGGATTTGCGGTTGCTGCGGCGGAATTGGCGGACGGGCTGGCGCGGCTTGCATCGGTGCAGCTTGGCGCGGCGCGGGTGCAGCTGTCTGTCCTGCCGCTCTCAACGCGGATGGCACTTTGCCGTCAACCTCCCGTAAGCCGGATGTAGCTTCTAAACATTTCGCGTACATGTCGAGGATTTGAACCATATTGTTTTCGCCCCAAACGCCGACGCCTTTCAGCTTGGACACGAGTTCAAATGCGATTTCTTCTTTTGACTTACCGGACATAACAGCGCCTTCTGATGATTTATTGTGCTGAGACGTGACTAACATACAGGTCTTAAGGCTTTGCTGCGTGGTTCTGATTGACTCTCCGTGTGACTCCGCGCATCACAGGTCATCCCTGCCAAATGGGAGAGTGCCGGACAATTTATCCGGCCACCGAAGGCGCAACCGCCCCGGAAACGCTCAGGTCAACGGACCGTTTGGCAG
>CAZSKH010000068.1:4145-10661 GCA_964607395.1 uncultured Algimonas sp. | reverse complement strand
GGTATTTAGAAGGTCGCAACGACGAGCCATGATAACACCTATCAGACATGAAAAAAGGCCCACATGGAGTGAGCGATAACTTGAAGGCGCGACCTAAGGGTTGGACACGCGCCCGTCAACCCGTTTTTACGGGTCAACCTCACCCATTTGTAATGCAAAAACCCGCGAATATTCATAATCAAGCCAGACGGGATTTGCCATAAGCGCCCCATGAAACACGCTGTTAAAACTGCCGGAATCACTGCTGCCCTAGGCATGGCTACAATTGCGGCCGCCTATGCGGCCCCCGTGAACCTTATGAGCTATGGGGAGAATGTCTCCATCTTGAATGCGCAAAATCTAGGCGAGACCTCCTATAGATTACCCACGCCAGATGCTGACACGACTCAGATTCGGATAAAGTTGAAAGGTTACGTGTTCGGATTGCGCATCGTGCGCTCTGACGTCATTACACAGTTCGATGGCCGGGAATATGCCGCCTATGCGGATGCAAAATCCTCAGGTTTGGCGGCTCTACTCAAGAAAATGGAAATTTGGGCCGTCACGAAAGGCCGCTATAACAGAAACGGCCTTCGGCCAGATTGGCATGTCCAGCAGAATACGGATAAGAAAAACCGCCGCGTTGAGATGAATTATGATCGCAGCGCCGCAAAGCTCGACATAGCCATCGTCCCGCCCCTCGGCAGTCAGGGCATGCCCCCCGCCACGCCGCGCGAGCGATATGCCTCCAATGATACCGTCTCGGGCATTGTGCATCTGATGATGATGGGCACGAAAATCAACGGCGAGCTCTGCACGGGCAGCGTCCCCTTCTTTGATTCCAAACAGCATTATAATCTGCGCCTGGAGCGTGTCGGCACCAAAAAGGTGAAATTCGACGGCAAAAAACGCGAGACCATCCACTGCCGCGCTTATTATGAGCCCATCGCAGGCTATGACCCCGAAGACCTACCCAGTCAGGAAGAAGCGGAAACGCCCATCAATGTCTATTTTAAATATTACGAAGAGGCAGGCGTCCACGTCCCCGTGCGCTTCACCTATAAAATCAGCGGATTTAAGGCCGTGATTAAGGCGGATGACATTGAGATATTGGAGGCGCAAGGGTAGCTCGGGCGCGATCAGTTTCAGACAGAATTCGATTAAATATCTAGTAGAATCACTGGAAGACTGAGTTCGAACGCAAGCTCTCGGCCTTGCGCGAAACGTAGAGTCGTCATGTCCCGCTATTCGGACCCCATCATAAAAGCCGTTCTTGGCCCGACCAATACGGGTAAGACGCATTATGCCGTTGAGCGTATGCTCGCGCATAGTTCCGGCGTGATTGGCCTGCCTTTGCGCCTACTCGCGCGGGAGATTTACGACCGCATTGTGGCGCAAAAGGGCGCGGCCCAAGTTGCCCTCATCACGGGCGAAGAAAAAATCATCCCGCCTAAAGCGCGGTTCTATATTTGCACGGTCGAAGCCATGCCCGTGGAAAAGAAATTCGCCTTTCTCGCCGTGGATGAAGTGCAGCTGATGGCGAACCATGAACGCGGACATATTTTTACGGACCGCGTGCTCTATGCGCGGGGGATGGAAGAGACGCTGTTTATGGGCGCGGAAACGGCGCGAGACGTGCTGGCGACGCTGGTGCCGCGTATTCGGTTTGACCACCGCGAACGATTTTCGGAACTCCATTATGATGGCCCAAAAAAACTGACGCGGCTACCCAAACGCTCGGTCATCGTCGCCTTTAGCGCTGCCGAAGTTTACGCCATTGCAGAAGCCATCCGCCGTTTTCGCGGCGGCGCTGCGGTGGTCATGGGCGGGCTCTCCCCGCGCACCCGCAATGCCCAAGCGGAGATGTTTCAATCCGGCGAAGTGGATTTCCTCGTCGCGACGGATGCCGTGGGGATGGGTCTGAACCTCGACACAGATCATGTCGCCTTTGCTGGTCTCACAAAATATGACGGTCGCAGGCGGCGCTATCTGACCCCCATGGAAGCCGCGCAAATTGCGGGCCGCGCCGGGCGGTTTCGGAATGATGGAACCTTTGGGACAACGGGTGAGTGCCCACAGATGGATGAGGGACTCATCAAGCGAATTGAGGCCCATGATTTTGAACCGCTGCATTATGTGGAGTGGCGGAACTCGGATTTGGATTACGGCTCTATTGAAAGCCTGATGGAAAGCCTGCACCGCCCGCGCCCCACCAGCCGGTTGCGCCGCATCAAAGGGGCAGATGATGAGGCCGCGTTGGAGCGGTTGAAGGCGATTGACGAAATTCACGGGGCTCTGAAAACCCGTGCACAGGTCAAAATGCTCTGGGATGTGTGCCAAGTGCCCGACTTTCGAAATCTGACCATCGATACCCATGTGAAGTTGCTGCAAGATATCTGGCGCACGCTCATGAAAGGCGGCGGAAAGCTGTCCGACGATTTCATGGCGACGAAAATTGACCGCTGCGACGAGACTTTTGGCGGGGTGGATGCCCTCTCCTCTCGCCTCGCCTTTATCCGAACTTGGACCTATTGTGCATCCAAGGTGAATTGGATGAAAAATCCCGACCAATGGATAAATCATGCGAGAGAGGTTGAAGACAGGCTATCAGACGCGCTACACGAGGCCCTGACAGCCCGCTTCGTCGATCGACGTACGCGCAAGCTGTTGAAAGGCATAGGAGCCGATCTGGATATGAACGCAACCATTAAAGACACCGGAGCGGTGTATGTTGACGACGATTTAATCGGACAGCTCGACGGGTTGAAGTTCACGGCTGACACCAGCCAAAGCGGGTTGGAAGCGCAAGCCTTGGCCGCCGCCGCGCAAAAGGCTGTCGGCCCCGAGGTTGACCGCCGCCTGACATCACTCTGTTCTGGCACGCATCAGATTTTCACCCTCTCAGATACGGGCCACATTATGTGGGGCGGCATGGATGTTGGCCGCATCGCGCCCAGCGGGTCCGTGTTCACGCCCGATGCCGAAGTTATTGGCGGTGAATTAGGCCAAGCGGTTTTACGGGACATGGCGGCTGACCGTATGCGTGAGTTTTTACGCGCGGCCGTTCTGGCCCAATTAGCGCCGCTGAAAGCTCTCAAAGATTTGGTAGCCGCCGAAGACACATTGCCCGCGGCCAAAGGGTTCGGATATATCTTGCTGGAGAATAATGGCGCGTTGGAGCGTAAAGACCATTTGCAAACAGTTCGCGACCTAGATCAGGACGCCCGGCGACAACTTCGCTCTGTTGGCGTCGTTTTCGGTCACTATAATATTTACCTGCAAGATATGGTCAAACCCAAGCCTGCACGCCTGCTCTCGCTGCTTGTCGCATATGGCGCTGGCGGCAATAAAAAACCGTGGATTCCATTTGCGGGCGTGACCTCTATTCCAAACACGGGGGAATTGGCGTCTTCCGGCTTCACACAGCAAGCCTTGTCACTCGCCGGTTATCGCGCTGTTGGCAGCCGCATCATCCGATTTGATATTTTGAACCGCTTGTCTTTCATTATTCGCGAAGCGCAGGATCAGTTCAAACAAACGAAAACACCTGAGGCCCGCGGACATAAATTCCAAGTCATGGCTGAAATGCTGGCGCTATTGGGGTCCACCTATGAGGATGTCCAAGGCGTATTGACCGCATTGGGGTATAAGTCTGAAATTGCAGAGACGCGGCTTACGAAAGACCCCGAAACTGAAGCGCCGGCTGAACCCAAAGCTGAGGTTGCGGCCAAGCCGGACCCGAAACAGGAAACACCTTCGCCTGACGCAGCTCCATCTGAGCCTGCTGCGGCTGAGGTTGCTAAACCGGTGGCACCGGCAGACTCCGCGCCGACCGCCGAAGCCACCAAAGCTGAACCTCCAAAACCAAACACGCCAAAACCTGCGCCGCGCAAACCGCAGCCTAAGAAATCCCTGTCGCTCTATCATCACCGGGTTACAAATGAGGCGGGGGAGACGGTGGAAGTTGAAAATCTCGAATATTGGCATTTCCCCTCACGCGGCCAGAAAGGGTTCAAGCCCGGCGGTAAATCTGGCGGGCGGGGGAAACCGGCCTTTAAAGGTAAGCGCGGCAAAGGCCCGCAGCCTCGTCGCAACGCCCCTAAAAGCTCCAAGCCGCCCACGCAAAAACAGGTCGAAAACTCACCTTTTGCCGCGCTGGCTGCCCTAAAAAACCCAAAAAAGGACTGACCCCCTGCCAAGACTTCGCTCCACGCCTAAAGACAAATCCACTCAAGACGCACCCATTGATGCCTGCCGATTAGATCTTTGGCTATACAGAACGCGCTTGCTTAAAACACGCACGGGGGCGGCACGTTTGATCGCTTCGGGCAAAGTTCGGTTGACGCGAAATGGACAAACGGAACGTACCCGGAAACCCCATACATTGGTCCGTCCCGGAGACGGCGTGAGTTTCATGCGCGGCGCGGAATTACTCTCCGTTCGTATGACATCTCCCGGCACACGGCGCGGTCCGGCCCCGGAAGCCCAAACCCTATATGAAAGACTAGAGTAGCGGATGGTTGACAGTGGCCCTCTCGTCCGTCACATCCGCGCCGCACGGTATTTTTTAGCGTGCCACACGCCTAATTTGGAGCCAAACCCACATGACCTATATCGTCAAAGACGAATGCATTAAATGCAAGTTCATGGATTGTGTCGAAGTCTGCCCTGTCGACTGTTTCTATGAGGGTGAAAACATGCTCGTCATCCACCCGGACGAGTGCATTGATTGCGGCGTTTGCGAACCCGAATGTCCTGTAGATGCCATTGTTCCGGACACCGAAGACGATCCGGATGGGAAGTGGTTGGAAATCAACTCCAAATATGCCGAGCTTTGGCCTGTTATCACGGTCAAGAAAGATCCGCCTGAAGACCGCGAAAAATATGAAAGCGAGACAGGTAAGTTCGAGAAATATTTCAGTGAGAAAGCCGGAACCGGCGACGCATAATCCCGCGTTTTCGAGCCCTTTTTCAGGCCCTTTCGCAGGGATTCGCTTTTCCTCTAAAAATATGATATGCTTACGTCAAATATGATTGAGCGCGGATGGCTTTAAAGAAGCTGCCGCGCTTTTGGTTTGAAAGAACGAAGGACACGTCGATGGCTGCCAAAAAACCCGCTGCAAAGAAAAAATCAAATAAGCGCCTTTTTAAGGCCAATCAGCATATCGTCTATCCGGCGCATGGCGTCGGCATTGTTACCTCCATCGACCAAGAGGTTATCGCGGGTTTCGACATCGAAGTTTATACTGTGCATTTCGAGCAGGATAAAATGACCTTGCGCGTGCCAACGGCCAAAGCCGGAACATCAGGTATGCGGGCCTTGTCCGGTGAATTAACACTAAAGGATGCCTTTACGACACTCAAAGGCCGCGCCCGTATTAAACGCACCATGTGGTCACGCCGCGCCCAAGAATATGAAGCGAAAATCAACTCTGGTGACCTCATCCTCGTCTCTGAGGTCGTTCGCGATCTCCACCGTACTGATGCTCAACCTGAGCAGTCCTATTCTGAGCGCCAACTCTATGAGCGCGCAATTGACCGCATGGTCCGCGAAGTGGCTGCGATTCGGAAGGAATCACGTGACGCGGCCCTAGAGGATGTGCTCGACACCCTCGCAAAAGCCCGATCTCGCCAAGCCGCGAAAGCTGCAAAGGACGCGGCCGCCAATGCGGATGCCGAAGATAAAGACGGTGAAGCGGCCGCCTAACGCGGCGTTTTTCCTTAAATTTTAGCAATTTTGGGTCAGATTTCTGGATTTGACCCGCATTCGTTGCAATTCAGGGCATTTCGGAACAGTCTGGGCGCTTGACGTTCCGCATCCCCTTGAACATTGTTCATCCTAGGTCGGGGTGCGGTCGTTTAAAGGATGTTCATGACAAACTCTATCAAACTTCTTCTGGCGTCAGTGGCAAGCTGTGCTTTTCTCGCAGCCTGTGGCGGCGGCGGTTCGTCCTCGACATCGGTTGATAACTCTAACTCAAATATCGTTAATCCGCCCGTAAGCACAGGTCCAACCTATACGCCTGGCACTTTCGCCCCGGCTTCTTCCTTCAAAAACCGATGCGAAACTCCGCGTGCGGGCCGCGCGGATACCGCAGGGTCAACGCTGATTGAAAAATTCTGGCTCAGATCTTGGACAGATGAAACCTATCTCTGGTATGATGAAGTTCCGGATCTTGATCCAAATTCCATTGCGGACCGCGTCGACTATTTTGACGCTCTTAGAACAGACCGAAGAACAGCCTCCGGCGCCTTAGTTGATCAGTTCCACTTCTCACAAGATACCGCCGAATATGAGGCCCGACAATCCGGTGAAGCCTCAGCTGGTTTCGGCGCAAGGTTCGCAGTTCTGAATGGTTCACCGCCCCGCGACATTCGTGTGTCTTACACGCAATCCAACGGGCCAGCCAGCGAAGCAGGCGGTTTCCTACGCGGTGATAAAGTCCTGACAATTGACGGCATTGACGCCATCAATGGCGGTGCAACGGATGCCGAACTTGACATGATCATCAATGGACTTTTCCCGCCCTTAGCCGG
>CAZSKH010000068.1:0-4045 GCA_964607395.1 uncultured Algimonas sp. | reverse complement strand
CGCTATAATGGCGGTGGTCTTTTGGCTGTTGCGGCTCAGGTCGGATTTATGGTTGCAGGCGATGATGCCACCAATGGTAAGACCTTTGACCGCCTGACCTTTAACGACAAGAATCCGACGGTAAACCCGGTCACGGGTCGGACTTTGACACCGACGCCATTTATTGATGAATCGATTGGTTTTGATGAAACCCTCCTCGCCGCAGGCATTGACTTGCCTGAGCTTGACCTCGAGCGCGTCTTTATTCTCACGACTGACGGCACATGTTCCGCATCGGAGGCCGTGATTAACGGTCTGCGCGGCATTGACGTTGAGGTCATCCTCGTCGGGTCTCAAACCTGCGGCAAGCCTTACGGTTTTTACCCGACCGACAATTGCGGCGAAACTTACTTTACGGTTCAATTCCGAGGCGCAAATGACAAGGGATTTGGCGATTACGCTGACGGTTTCTTGCCGGATGATGGCCCTAACGGTTTTGGTGTGACAGTTCCGGGATGTACAATCCCCGATAATTATGAAGGCCAACTGGGTGAGGAAACAGAACCTTTCTTGGCCGCCGCGCTGCAATTTGCTGCGGACGGAACCTGCCCAACAACGGCAACAGCGAAAACAGCTCAATCCAAAACCCAAGTTTCATTATATCCAGAAATGGACATTCTGAACGACCCGCGCTTGCGGATGGATGAGTTCTTGCGCAACAGCCGAATTGGCGGCATCACAGACGGCGCAATTGAGGATCTGAAATGATCCTTACTCGCCGAGTTCTGGCGCGTCTGTTTCCGGCAATTGCGGTTTTATCTATGGCAGCTTGTCAATCCACACCCAAGGCGAAAGCGGCTAAACTGGCCGTTATGCCCGATGCGTCTCAGACCTTGGCTATCAAAACGGCCGTAAAGACGGCGATGAAACGAACCGATTTGGATATGGACCCGGGCCGCTTGACGGAAAATTCCATCCTGATCGTCCGTCCCGTGGCCGTACAAGGATTAGCCGACAGGGTGCCGGGAACACCAACGCGCTTCACCCTGATGAGCACGGGAACGTCCTGTTATCTCCTGCAAGCGGGCGGAGAGATGCGGATTGAATTACCAAATATGACGTGCAGGTAGAAACGGCCGAACCGAGATAAATAACTAAGTTAAGACCTCCAAACGGCCCGGGTGATCCAACCAGATCATCGGGCCGTTTATCATTTCAATCCAGCCCCGCACACGCACACGCGCGCCGACCAGCCCGACAGGATTAATCACTGCGAAGCGTTTCGCATTTTTCTTCGCAATCGCAATTGTGAAGTCGGTTTTATAATCTGCGCCAAAATTCAGATATATCCGGCCCCTGACATCCGCTGTAGATGTGATAACGCCTTCTACGATCTGCACGCTGTCGACATATTGCGCCAATGGATCGGGGTCTGGCTTGCGCACCGCATAGGCATCATCAGCCCATAATCCCCGAGAGCGGGTTCGAGCCTGCGTTTCTAAATCATAGAGCGCAGCCATATCGGCCAGCTCGCCTTTCCAACTATAGACCCGCGCGAGGCCGAGACGGATCATCTCGCCTTGCACCCACAAATCCGGCGCACCCGCCTTGTCTAGTGTGTAAACCTGCGCAACGGCACGCCCGAAACGGTCTCGGGTTTCCCCGCCATAAAACAGCTGCACGGTGCGGCCCTTTATGAGAGCCGATAAGCCAGCCTTGGATCCATAGGCAAAGGGCCAAGCCTGTGCCGCGCGCTGGGCTGTTCTGGGGGCTTGGATGGCCGATAATCGAACAGAAATCTCCTCGCCGCCGTCCTCACCATCATCCAAGGCCAAAACAAAACTGTCGCCATCAACAATACGCACAACGCGGCCGACCTCTCCCGGCTTCGGCGCTTTGACCGACGGCGATTTAATATTCCCCATGAGAACAAGAGACGCCGCGCCCGCCAGCAAAGCGCTGCGGCGGGTCAGGGAGATAGGGCTGTTGGTCAGGGTCAACACGGCGGGACTGTTTCACATATTCCGCAACAGGTCGAATCAAGGGCAACTCACGAAAGTCTTGAGCCAGTCTTCGCGCTAGAATAAAAGCGCTACATGGTCCCGTAGCTCAGCCGGATAGAGCATCAGATTCCTAATCTGGAGGCCGGCGTTTCGAATCCACCCGGGATCACCAAGCGCTATTTTTTTAGCGCCGGTATCATCCGCGCGAGCGTCCCGTCCTTCGCGACAAAATGATGTTTTAGCGCGCCACCTATGTGCAGAACGAGCAATAGGATAATCAGTTTCGCGCCGATTTCATGCAAAAGTTTGAGACGGTCTTCTACGGCCTCTGATGCGCTCACGCCCGGCATGTCTGGCAGCGGAATTAAATAGAAAAGCTGGTTTTCAATTGGCAATCTGGACGCTGAAATCATAGCCCATCCCAAAAGCGGAACACCGAGCATCAACGCATAAAACCCAACATGCGTAATTTTCGCCGAGACGATTTCCCACCGCTTCATGCCCTCCGGCAGAGCTGGCGCTTTATGCGTCAACCGCCAAATTAGCCGAAAGACAGAAAGCAATAAAACCACAATGCCAAAACTCTTATGCCATTGGTAAATCTTAAATCTCTGCGGCATCCATTCCTGCGTCATTAGCAAGCCCGCCACAAGCAAGCTGATGATCAGGATTGCAATCGTCCAATGCAGGGCAATTGCGACCTTTGAGTATCGGTCTGTGGCCGCGCTCGCCAATTACTCAACCTTTTGAAATTCGACCTCGACCATGATCTCAATATCATCAGCCGAAGGCGCAAATTTATCAACGCCGAAATCTGAGCGCTTAAGGCTACCTGTTGCAGACACGCCGAACATGTCGACGCCAGAGCGGAAGTGTTTTCCGACTTTATTGACGGTCCCAGTCAAGGTGAAAGGCTTCGTCACACCCTTAATCGTGAGGTCACCGGTCAATGTGCCATAGCCGTCTCTGATCTGCTCGATATCCGTAGAGACAAATGTAACGTTCGGGTGATTGGCGGCATCGAAAAACCCTTCGCCCTTGATATGGTCATCCCAGGCGGCAACGCCCGTATCAATATCTTCAAGCGGCAGCGTGACCGTCAGTTTTGAATTTTCCGGATTATCCGCATCAAATATCACAGTTGCATCGGTTGTGCCCCAGCGGATAATCGGACGCGAAAAACCCTGATGCCAATATTGAAAAGCGACATAGGCATGACCTTGTTCGGACTTATATGTACCTGCCGGAAGCTCGGACAGATCTGCGCCGCGCATCTGGGCGTCGCCGACAATATTCTTGGCCTCGGTGACGGTTTGGTCAATTTTAGATGTGGTCGTCTCCGCTGTGTCCGTGGCGGCGGAGCAGGCTGCAAGCAAAGCAGCGGTGGTCAGTAAAGCAATGTGGCGTAGTGTCATGGCGAAATCCTCTCAATCTCTGTCTTTCAGACTAATCCTAACTACGAATGACGCAGTGAGAGCGTTCAATCAAGTGGCCGCTTTTAATCTCACATTCTTTTGTTCAAATGCGCGCCAGTCATCATCTTCTGCGATGGGCAGCCAAATCTCTCCGATTTCGGCGTAGAGCAAGGACTCAGGGGCGTCTGTCTCGGGGCGGTCAGACACTGCCTCAAATGATTTTATTTGGTCAATCCAATCGCCCTTATACTGCCCGATCTGATCTTGATCTGCTCGGTCGCCCCCGCCCTGCCAATCATGCCAAAACTCCGGCCAAGGCACTTGGCTTTCCTGTAAATAAATGAAGGTGTCCCGAACAAAAGCTGTGTCGGTCTCGAGATTTTTAGGTGCAAGGCCAAGACGCCGGAAAACATGCGAATTCAGGGCTGTCTGATAACGCGGCGCGAAATCATTCATAGCCGCGATTAAATCCACATCCTCACAGATCAACGACAGAGACTGCGCGAGTTGCGCAAGGTTCCACGCCATGGCTTCGGGTTGCCGACCAAACGCATAAAGCCCGCCATGATCAAAATAAGCCGCCGTGAATTTGGGGTCGAGCGTGGGAAGAAAACGGAAAGGCCCATAATCAAAACTCTCACCCGTGAT
>CAZSKH010000067.1:2173-10696 GCA_964607395.1 uncultured Algimonas sp. | reverse complement strand
TAGACGAAGCCGAGCGTTTCGTTACAGCCGTGCGCAAAGCCGCACTCTTTCTATCCTAGCCATTAGGGACTATATAAACGCCATGGATAATTCAGTCACAGACAGACAGCGCCAAGCCGAAGCGCTCGCCAATGCGCAAATCCCGGGCCTCACGCCTGAGAATGAGGCGGGCGAACGCAATGTTGTGGCAGAGTCCAAACGCGATGTTTTGGACGTCTCCGGCGTGCGTGTTGAACCCGCGACGGAAGAAGAGCTGGAGCGGATAACGGAAGACGTTATCAACCAACTCAAATCCGTTTATGATCCGGAAATACCGACTGATATCTATGAGTTAGGCCTGATCTATAAAGTCGAATTAGAAGACGACCGCGTGTTGAAAGTCACCATGACGCTCACTGCACCGGGCTGCCCCGTTGCGGGTGAAATGCCCGTCTGGGTGCAAGAGGCTTGCGAAGTCGTGGCAGGCGTGCGCCGCGTCGAGGTCGATATGACCTTTGAGCCGCCCTGGACGCCCGACCGTATGTCAGATGAAGCGCGCTTAGAATTGAATATGTTATGACCACAACCGCCACTAGAACCCGGCGCCCGCGCCCGAAACTTGTCACCCTGACGGATGAGGCAGCGGCTCGCGTGAGTGAAATCCTGTCCGAGCGCGGCGAGGGCTATCTTCGTGTTGGCGTCAAGAATGGCGGCTGCGCGGGGATGGAATATCTTATGGATTACGTGGCTGAGCCTGAGAAATTCGACGAGGTTGTCGAAGACAAAGGCGTTCAGATTGTCGTGGATTCTAAAGCTGTGCTCTTTTTGCTCGGTTCTGTGGTTGATTATGAAGTCGATATTCTCTCATCGAAATTCACCTTCAAAAACCCGAACCAAACGGACGCTTGCGGATGCGGAGAGAGCGTTACGATTATTCCGGTGATTGAGGCTTAAAGTCTCGGGCGTGCTCTTAACATCCCTGTTTTTTGCCGTCATTGGCGGATATCTCTTGGTGAGTTCCTTGGTGTTTTTCAAATTTGGCATTCCCGTTGAGGTCAAAGTTCAAAAACAGAGTTTAAATCTCTCTAAAAATTCAACCTTTTCTCCAATTTTCGAAATTATCTCCGGTGAGCACGCTGGCGTGGTCAAGAAAAGTAAAATCGGAACCTCATTCGGAACGCACCAAAAGGGAACCGTGTTAAGAGCACAATATTTGAGATCCTTGGGACTTATTGAAAGTCAGATGTCATTAAAAATCACAGGCTTTGCAGGTGGCCTTGTTTTACTGGGTGTCATTGGGTTCAACATCTTTACGCGTGTTTTCTAAATTAATCCGATATTCATTGCGTGGCTTAACGGCTCTCTGACCCTTCTGACTTACACAGAATCTATGCGGGATTATTTCACACGTTTGGCTGCCGTCAATTTTGTTGTCACGGTTCTATGTTTGATCGCGGCTTATTTCTTTGAGATATCCAATTGGATGTTATTGGGCATATTGATCGGATTGTTTTGCCTGCGGTTTGTGCTGGGCAAGACAAAGGCTGAACGGATGCGCGTTTGGAATTTGCGCCGCAAGGTTTTCACGAAAGATAAGCGCCTGAAATGGGTATCTATTCTCGTGAATTTCATCCTACCGGTCTGGGTTGGGTTCGCGGCCTATTTCGTTTTTTCCTATAGTTCGAATAATGCGCTGATATGGTTCATGGGCGCTACACATTTGGGCGCACTCATCATGAACTGGATCATGCTGCCTCATGTGGAACGCGTCATCGGCAATGTGTTTGACTAGGGCTGGGGTCTAATTCTCGCGGTAAAAATCAAACGCGACATCGACGTTCAAACTGCCCGTGCCCATACTCAAATCATAATCCGGCATTTCATATAGAAAATCTAGGCGGATAGTTTGTTCGTCAATATCGCCGTTCCGTTGCCGAATACCCTGTCGTCGGCCGAAATTCATAATCTGCGTCGGGACGCCGGTGAGGTCGCCGAGGTCATCCACGCCGCTGACGATCTGAATATTGGAGGTATTCGCGCGCGAGCCAAACTGGAACCCGCCATCATTACCCGACGCCTCAAAACTTGGCGTTAGTTTGATGTCACCAAGACCTATCGTGTTCGAAAAATCACCTGTCGCATTCGAAATTGAGGCTAAGGCTCTGAGTGAGAAACGTGTATTCCGAGACGAGATAAAAAAGCTGTGGGAATATGAACGCCCGGACCCGTCCAGCCGAATGTCGGTGTTTGGGTTAAGGGTGAATGCGCCGAAACTATCAGCCGCATCTAGATATCCGTCGCCGTCATCGAAAATGCTCGTGTTGACGGTGCTTCCATCTTGCGTGATACCGAACATGAAGCCTTCATCGGCATTTGGCAGGTTCGGCCCCGTTCCGCCAAGCAATCCGGTGACATTGGTATCTCCGGCGCGGGTATAGAAATCAATCATTTGGCCGCCTACAGGCACGCAGCAAGAATTGGTCGCGAACTGCCAATTGTCGTAAATGTCGTAATTCACGCCATCATGGACAACAGCGCAGCCATAGGTCCGACACCAAAAATCTGTGTCGAGAAAGCTCGCATGGGCAGAAGACGCAAGAGAGGCGAGGGCGAGCCCTGTCAATGATATGCGCTTAATTCGCAACATAATCCAATGTGTCGACAGGGACAGCCGCAGCGCGAAATTTATTCTGCGGAACAAATGTATTATTCAGGTCAAAATCAATTGTATATTGGCCGGTTTCTAACTCTGCCACGTCTTTCAGGGCGATATCATAGGTCCGTTTCCCGCCATCCAAAACAACCGCATTGAGAGGCGTTTCCGTAACAATCTCCCCTGAGGCGTCCTTTAAGAACGCTGTGCCTTGCAAACGGGCATGGGCGTCGCCGTCGTTTTTAATCTGCATTGTCACCAGTCCAGGCTTTTTCGAATTTAACGCCACACTCGTGACTTCGGGGAGGCTCTTTGACGGCGTCAGCGTCAGGTAGAACAGTGATGCAAGTTGATACCGGTTCCACACGCCAGAGACCTCGCCACGCGCATCTAATTCGGGGAGCATGGTTGTTGCGAGCAAGGCAAAGCGGTGATCACCTTTATTTTCGATCTTATAAGGGGCTGAGATTTCAACTGTAACGTCTTGAGATGTTTCAGGTTTTAGCGTCACCGAAGCTGGAGAAAACCGCACCCATTCTGCTGCGGATCGCTCTGTGTCGCCGGGCGCATCTAGGATGAGTTTGCCATTTTCATCTAGGGACCAATCGGCAAGACCCATAGTGAGGCTGATGGTTTTAGATTTATGGACATTGCCAACCGTCACGACCTGTCGTTGCCTGTCACCGGGCTTGATCGTCATCTCGACGGTAGAGGGTTGCACACCGATACCAAAAGAATTTGCGATGGGCGCATAGGCCGCCGCAGCCAATAAAGCGGAACCACACAAAAATGCGGACAAAGACCGAAAATTAAACATAGAAGACATCCCTAAATCACTCACACATTGTTAGCGTGGCAAAAAAGGATTTCCGCTCGGTTAATTTTCTCCTTCAGCAGTGCACATGCGGCGCTTGTTCATTCCTGATTTACCTCAGCGAAGCTTAGTTGAACGCGTTAAGAGCCATCGGTCATTGCTTAGCCTTCGAGTAATCCCGCAGGCTCCGCTGCTGCCAGCATTGCGGCCTGAATCTTCTCAAAAGCCCGAGCTTCGATCTGGCGGATACGTTCGCGAGAAACACTATACACTTTCGCGAGTTCTTCCAAGGTCATCGGCTTTTCCGCTAGACGGCGACGCGTGATAATATCTTGCTCACGCTCGTTCAGGTCCTGCATCGCATCGCGTAGAAGGTCCATCCGCGCTTCGTGCTCTTGGGATTGCCCTAGAATTTCTTCCTGAGACTCTGAATCGTCGGTCAGCCAGTCCTGCCACTGCGCAGAACCATCTTCGCCGCCTATTGTGACATTGAGTGAGCTATCACCGCCGCCAGACATACGCCGGTTCATAGAGGTCACTTCGGTCTCTTTCACGCCGAGGTCGGTCGCAATTTTCTTTAAATGCTCTGGCTTTAGGTCGCCTTCTTCAAGTGCTTTCATTTCGCCCTTCATGCGGCGAAGGTTGAAAAATAGCTTCTTTTGCGCGGCGGTCGTTCCCATTTTGACGAGAGACCAAGAGCGCAGCACATATTCCTGAATCGCGGCGCGAATCCACCACATGGCATAGGTCGAAACGCGAAAACCCTTATCCGGGTCGAATTTCTTCACGGCTTGCATGAGACCGACATTGCCTTCGGAGATGATCTCGCCAATCGGGAGGCCATAGCCGCGGTAACCCATCGCGATTTTCGCAACGAGGCGCAAATGGGACGTCACCATCTTCTCTGCGGCCGCGGTATCGCCGTCTTCCACCCAACGTTTGGCCAAGCGGAATTCTTCGTCCTTTTCCAACATTGGGAATTTACGAATTTCTTGCAAATATGAGTTCAACCCCTGTTCCGGTGATAATGAAACTGACAGCTTCATATTCCCGGTGTAGGTCGCATCCTTGGCGGATGTTTTGGTTGTTAGCGTTTTCTTTTCAGACATGAGACTCAGCTCCTCCAGCCGCAGCATATAGGAAATGCTGTTTCGGGTTTAAAGAGGGGGAAGGTTGAAGTTTTTTCACGGTTAGGTGACTGGCAGGTTTTCCAAGACATCCAAAAGGTGCTGCATGTCCGGGGGGACGGGAGCGTCAAAACTGTGGTGTTCCTTAGTGATGGGGTGGATGAACCCCAAATGACGCGCGTGTAGGGCTTGGCGTTTGAAATTGGCTACGGCGACGCGAACAGCTTCTTCTGCCGCTTGATTGGATGTGGCATAGGCGCGTTGCTTGCCGTAAAGCGGATCACCCAGCAGCGGGCAACCGACATGGGACAGATGCACACGAATTTGATGGGTCCGCCCTGTTTCCAATTGGCATTCCAATCGGCTGATTTTTGGCGTTCCAACACTCGCATGTTGGGCTTTGCCATAGCCTTTGACGTAGCGATAATGGGTTACGGCGTGGCGGCCCACGTCAGAGGCTTCAATATCATTAAAAGTGCCCTTGACTACGGATTGCTTCTTGCGATCATTCGGCGAGCGCGCGAGGCGGGAGGCAATCCGTCCGGATCGCGGCTTCGGCGCGCCGCGAACGAGGCACATATATATTCGGTCAATAGAGTGTTTAGCGAATTGCTTAGACAGGCCTTGATGGGCTTTATCTGTTTTCGCAACGACCATCACGCCAGAAGTGTCCTTATCGAGGCGGTGAACAATACCGGGCCGCATAACGCCGCCAATGCCGGACAGACTTTCCGCGCAATGAAAAAGCAAGGCATTGACCAGTGTCGCACTGCGTGATCCGGGCGCAGGATGCACGGTCATGCCTGATGGCTTGTTCAACACAATGAGATAATCATCCTCGAACAAGATATCCAAAGGGATGTTTTCGGGCTGCGGGGTGTCATCGACTGGCGGCGGCACGCGCACGGCATATTCGATTTCGGGTCGGACCTTTGTCGTGACTTTACCGATAATATCGCCATCCGCCCTCACATTTCCAGTCTCGACGAGGTCTCGAATGCGCGATCTGGAAAGCTCGGTCCAGCTGGACAGCCATTTGTCCAAACGCTCACCATTATCGGCGGTTTCCGCGACGCGCGTTTCCCAAGTTCCATTTTGCTCAATCATAGCGGGGCCATAAGGCGAGAGGTAGGAGAGGGCAAGACGCTGTAAGTTTGGCTCAGCTCTTTACATTGCCGCGACAGCGCTGTCATACAGACGCAAAAATTCGGGACCCCATATGACATTTTCACTGCTAATGGCGGCTATTGGCATTGCCATACTTTTGTTTCTTGTCTTGCGGCAAAAGATGCCCGCCTTTCTAGCGCTTATTCTTGTCTCGCTAATCGTGGGTTTGATGACAGGCATGGAGCCTATGTCAGTGATCGAGTCTGTGAAAAACGGAATGGGTGGTACGCTGGGTTTTGTCGCTGTGGTCGTCGGGCTGGGCGCAATGTTTGGTGCATTGTTGGAACATGCCGGTGGGCTGGAGGCGATATCCTCGCGCTTGCTAGGGCGGTTCAGCGAGGACCGCGCGGGATGGGCGCTCGGATTGGTCGGGTTTCTGGTTGCCATTCCTGTTTTCTTCGACGTTGCCTTTATCATGCTCGTTCCGCTTATCCAGCAACTCAGCCGGAAAACGGGTAAGGCTCTGCTGACTTACGCCTTGCCATTGCTGGCGGGGTTAGCCGTGACCCATGCGTTCATTCCGCCAACGCCCGGGCCAATAGCTGTTGCGGAGTTGTTATCCGCCGATTTGGGGCTGGTGATTTTCTTTGGCTTTATTGCAGGTATTCCGGCGCTCATTTTAGGCGGACCTGTACTGGCACGATTCTATAAGAATACCCCAGCCCTGACCGGCGAGCCAATCTTTGCTGCACCGTCAGGCGAGCCCTCCATAGGTTTTGGTCATGCCGTCTTCGCCGTCGCGATGCCACTTGTGCTCATCTTGCTCGCGACTTTTCAGCAGATCGACCCGGCGAGTTTGAACCAAGACAGTGGGTTTGGCCGCTTTATGAGCTTGCTGATTGTTGAAAACGCGGGCTGGCAATCCTTTTTCCAATTCATCGGGCATCCGTTTACCGCGCTCTCAATCGCCTGTGTTTACGTTTATGTTGCCTTCGGTTTAATGCGGCGCGTCCCGCGTGAGACAATTGGTCAGATTATGACCAAGTCTTTGGAGCCCGCTGGCGTCGTTGTTTTAATCACCGGGGCAGGCGGCGTGTTCAAACAAGTGTTGATTGACAGCGGTGTTGGACAAGATTTGGCGGCTGCCGTTTCCGCTACGGGAATGCCCGTCGTCCTATTTGCATTCATTGTCGCGTTTCTGGTGCGTATCGCGCAAGGGTCGGCGACCGTTGCGATGATAACTGCCGCAGGTTTGGCTGCGCCTGTTGCCACCGTGGCAGGGCTGTCGCCCGTCGACACGGCGCTGGCCGTTATTGCTATCGCGTCGGGCGCCAGCATGACGTCGCATGTCAATGACAGCGGGTTCTGGCTGGTTAATCAATATCTTGGTCAAACCCCGCGAGAGACCCTGCGGAGTTGGACAGTCGCCACCTCAGTAATTGGCCTGACGGGGTTGGCCGTGACGCTCATTCTGTCAGTCTTATTCTAGGGGCAGGACCTAGCGAAGATCTGGCGAAAAAGCTGCGGCGCAGAGCAAATAAGCGCGACCCTCGGGCGATCCAAAAGCCGCCCTAAGAGCGGGTGCTGTTGGCGGCGTGTTTCCGATCATCTTCGAAAAACCCGCGGTAAAGGCGTGCAAATCAGCCTTCAGAACCGTATCCGCTGCCATATTTTGTTTTAGATGCGCGACCGCTTCAGGTAATTTGTCTTTAATGACCGACGTTAAGCCGGGTTCACCACTATTGATCCGGGCTTGGGTTGCATCAATGACTGTGCCTTCATCGACAATCGCAGCTGGCGATAGTTTGAGGGCCGTCAATAACGCGACGCCGTCAACATCTTGCGTTGGGTCGGTGTCCACAGACAAGGATACGTTCGGTGCGGCTTTGCTGACGATATCGTCAGGACGCTCCAGGCTTCCCAGCATATCCCGCCAATGCCAGCCTGATTTTTCTTCTTTTTCGCCTCGCCGCCCAAAGCCCTTGCTTTTTGGAGCGGCGTTTTGCGGTTTTGGGGTGACTTCACCGGGGCGCCGAATAACATCCGGTTCAAAATTAACCAGCGGCTCATCCACGGAATCAATCTCCATATCCACGCCCAAATTCATTGGGCTATCCGCGATTTCTGCGCGTTTAGGACGAGAAACATGTCGTGGCGGTTCAACCGGGGGGAAGTCTGAGTCCAGCGGCCTCAAGTTCAAGCGCGGGGCTTCTGGTTCAGGGATCTCTAACCTATCTGAAGCATCCCGCAAACGATTAAGCTTTACCTGTAGGGACTGCATGTCGGTTTCCATCCGCGAAAAATCACGCCGCATCTGCGCCAAATTTGTTTCAACCATACGGGCGGTTTCGCCTTGCGCTGCGAGCGTGTCATCTTCCGCGCGTTTCATTTGATTTGACAGATTTTCGTAATATGCCGCGACATCTGTCGCTTGGGTTTCGGACGCGGTTTTCAGATTCTCCAGCAATTCATATCCGTGGCCAATTATGGCCTGTAGGTCCCTTATCTGAGATTGGGTCTCCGTATTGAGCCCCTCGAATTTCTCGGCATATTCGGCGAAATATTTGTCTGTCTCCAACAGCATTTCCGTGGAGTCACCCATTTTTAAAGCAAAGGCCTCCGTGGTTTCAGCGAGCTTACTGCGGGTCTGCTCCAGCTCCGTAATTTTGTCACCAATGCGATCGGCGCCCGATGTGGCCGTTTTATCAACCGCTGTAGACACTTTATCCAAAGCGCCGCCCGCGTTAAGTATTTTTGTCTCAGCCGCTATACAGATTTCGTCTAATTTTTGTCCCTTTTCCGAAATTTGGAGAGAGAGCGCATTCATACGGGCGTCAATACTG
>CAZSKH010000067.1:0-2073 GCA_964607395.1 uncultured Algimonas sp. | reverse complement strand
GTTGTCCCCTGTGTCCCAGTCAAGCCCACCGCTTAACCGGATGTTTTCTACTTTGTTGTAACAGAGCCTCAGGCACGGGGAAAGCGGCGAAGACCACATAACGCTCCGGCCGGGTGATTGGGCTGATTATGACGATTTATTCAAATCGTGCGGGTTTTGCTGCGCGTGAAACAGAAGCAGACATGCGAAATTGGCTGCAAGGCGGTTTTGAACGCGAAGATGGGCGCTTGGCGATTTTCGACATGTTTGGCGAACCTGTAAATAAGGCTGTGATTAAGTCTGCTATTGCGTCGGGCCTCGCAGAGCCTTGGTTTTCCAGTCCTATGCGCCCCCAATGGACGGTTTGCCGGATTACGGCGAAAGGGCGCGCTGTCCTGACGGCTTCCGCCAAAACCAGATAATTGCGACGAGGGCGCTCAGCACCAGAACTGTTGAAATCGAATCTTTCACGGGATCAGTCCCGGTTAGGAAGACTGACGGCGTCGGCAACACTGAGTTTTCATAATTCATTATAACCGCCGCGAAGCAATTATTCCCGGCATGTATGCCAATGGCGGTTTCCAACCCGTCATCAATCCAAACAATCAGACACATCGCAAATCCAAAAAAGAAATAACCGCTCATCACGATGGGCAGTGTGCCAGAGGCTGCGCCTTGCAGGGCCTCCGGGTTTGATAGGTGCAAAGCCATGAACGCAAAAGAGGTGATGGCGAAAGCCGCCCATTTCGATTTCAAAATATGCGTAAAGCCCTGTATGAAATAGCCGCGAAAGACGATCTCTTCTGTGGCGGCTTGAAAAGGAATGAACAGAAGCGAGACAGCTGCAAACATCCAGAACCGACCGCCGTCGAATACATATTCAACCTCCATCAAACCAAGAGCTTGCGCCCCGAAGGCAAACGCCCCCAAAACAATCCACGTCAGGAAAAACCCTTGCAGGACGCGAATCCAACGGAATTTAGATGCAGCTGTATGCAGAGACAAAAGACTTCGTTTATGAATTTTTGTCTGGCCGACATAGAGCGCGATGAGGCCAACGGGAAAGGTCAGTAGAAATAAAGCAAAAGCTAGCGGGGAGGCTGCCATGATCTTCGATATCACATCCATGATCGCAGAGGTGTCGTCCCCTTGCGAGGCAAGCTTTGAGGTCACGAAGCAAATAGCGATAGCAGCGACAGCTAATAGGCCAGCGTTTTTTCTGGTCGCCCCATCCGACGCCCAAATCGTAATTGCCGCCGCAGTGGCGGCCAATCCACTGATCATTGATATAAGGCCGAGCGTTTCAGACGTATCCGCTCCGGCCGAGGCCGCGAAAGCCGCCAACAGGTCGCTAAACAGTGAGGGGTCAATCGCTGACGCAATAATGGGAAGCGGAAATAATAAGATCGTCTGAAAAATCACCCAACCCACGAAAGCTAGCCATGTGACGGCCACCCATGACCACCAACGGGATTCGCCGAGCTGTGTTTTATCGAAGTATGAATCGGGATTGGGCATGAAATCAGGATTGTGCATGAGAAAGCGCTAACATATGCGCGCGGTATGTCTAGTATCGCGCCTATGACTGATTCACCTGAAATTGATTTCGACCACCTCAATTTATATGTCGGCGGTGATGCCGATTTGACACGGGAGGTTTTCGGCCTGTTTCGGAATCAGGTTGAGATGTGGAGCAGGGGCCTCACTGCGGATGCGGATGATGATATATGGGCCAATGTTTTACACTCTCTCAAAGGGTCCGCCCGCGCTGTCGGCGCTATGGGTTTGGCTGAGGCTTGTGAAAAAGGGGAGAGCCTCATTGGTGATGACAGACGGCCGGGCGCACGAGAGGTCACTGTCCAAGCCTTAGAGCAACGGATAGAGCAAGTGTTGGGTGAAATCATCAGGTGGGAATATAAGGATGATATGCGTCGTCTGCGCTCCAGCTGAATTTTAGGTAAAAGAAAAGGCCACGTCCAAAGACGCGGCCTAAACTTTGGAAAAAGCGTGCGTGAAACGCTTTGCCTGTTCGAACCTTACGGGACGAAGATTGTGTAAGTGACGTCCGCTGTGAGGCTACCAGCACCCATAGAG
>CAZSKH010000066.1:0-10849 GCA_964607395.1 uncultured Algimonas sp. | reverse complement strand
CGCATGTATCCGGTCGGCGACGTCAATCGACGCGCAGAACGCCTGACGCAGATCACGTATGACGCGCTCATGCTTGGCATAGCCGCCGTGAAACCCGGCGCGACAACAGGCGATATTGGACATGCGATCCAAACATATGCCGAGGGCGAGCGCTGCTCTATTGTTACGGATTTCTGCGGGCATGGTCTCGGCAAGCTATTTCACGACAGCCCGAATATTCTCCATTATGGCCGCCCCGGGGAAGGTGAAACCCTTCGGGAAGGTATGTTTTTCACAATCGAGCCCATGATAAACCTTGGTCGCCCGGATGTGAAAATACTCTCAGATGGCTGGACTGCTGTAACGCGGGACCGGAAACTGACGGCACAGTTTGAACATTCCATCGGCGTCACCAAAGACGGCTGCGAAATTTTTACAACGTCCCCCGCCGGACTGCATTACCCGCCCTATTCCTAGTCCCGCGAAACCCAAGCCGCATTACGCGGAACATCGTGATCGATTGCGCGCACGCTTTCGGGACGGCGGCGCGAGCGCCTTGCAAGACTATGAGTTACTGGAACTTTTCCTCTTTAACTCAATTCCCCGCCGCGACGTCAAACCTATCGCTAAAGACCTCATGCAGGTTTTTGGTAATCTCGGGGAAATTTGCGCCGCGCCGCTTCACCGCCTCACCGAAGTCAAAGGCATCGGCGAGAAAACCGCGCTCGATTTGCACCTGTTACATACCATCAGCTCACATATGGCGCGCGAAAGCGTTTTGGGCCGTCCGGTTCTGTCCAGCTGGAATGCCCTCCTCGATTATTGCCGAACCGCTATGCAGTTTGAACCTGTCGAGCAATTTCGGGTTTTATTCTTGGACCGCAAAAACCGACTCATTGCGGATGAGGTGTTAGGCAAAGGCACAATTGACCGCGCGCCAGTCTACCCGCGCGAAATCGTGAAACGCGCCCTGGCCCTCGAAGCCACGGCCATAATCTTGGCACATAATCATCCAAGCGGCGACCCAACACCCAGCCAATCGGACATCGACATGACATTCACGATTGTCGAGACATGCCAAGCCGTCGGAATTTCTGTCCACGATCATCTAGTCATTGGACGCGAAGAAATTGCAAGCTTTAAGATGTTAGGCCTGATGTGACTTGACCCCCACCTCCTTTCTCTGTCTTGTAAATAAAAAAGAGGGAGAGTTCGGATGAGTGACAGTCCAAAAAAGGGATATAGAACCGGGGTTCTATTGCTGCTCACGCTAGTCTACGGCTTTAACTTTATTGATAGGCAAATCGTTGGCATTCTAGCGCCCTGGATTCAAGCTGACCTCGATCTGACAAACACCCAGATGGGTTTGCTGATAGGCCTCGCTTTTGCCGTCTTTTATACGGTTATGGGGGTGCCCATTGCGTTTCTGGCGGATCGTGTGAACCGGAAGGGGCTTCTTGCCGTTGCGCTAGCGACCTGGAGTGGTTTTACCGCCTTGACAGGGTTTGCCCAAAATTTCCTACATATTGGATTAGCCCGTATTGGTGTTGGTGTGGGTGAAGCTGGCGGTAGCCCACCAAGTCACTCGATCATTTCTGACCTTTACGGAAAGGAGGAACGCGCAGGGGCACTTGGCGTATATTCTCTCGGCATTCCGTTAGGAATCATGAGCGCCTATTTTATTACAGTCGCACTAATGGGGGCAGATCCTGAGTCAGTAAACTGGCGGCGCATCTTCTTGATTTTAGGATTGAGCGGTGTTGCTCTTGCTGTTGTGGTCTTGATTGCCATTCGAGAGCCCGAACGTGGCGCTATGGAAGTCTCATCTTCCAAAGTTGAGATTAAAAAAATTCCTTTTGGCGAAGCGCTCGGAACGCTACTGACGATTAAATCATGGTGGTGGATGGCGTTTGGTATCGCATTCGCCAGCTTTGCGGCATATGCTTTGTCGGGCTTTCAGACTAAATTCCTAGGCCTGCTTGATCCTGAAATCGATATTCGACGAACCTTGCTATGGCTTGGCGTGATTAATGGTATTTTTTATGCGAGCGGGACTTATTTCGGTGCTAAGTTTGTCGATAAACAAGCCAAAAAATCCGTGCGGGCTTATGGCTCAATTCCTGCACTGTCTCTCGCTATCGCCTTACCATTAGGTTTGGCGTCTATGTGGATGCCTACAGTGAACGGTCATCTGTTGATGATTGCTCCGTTACAATTCTTGATCGGCGTTTACCTAGGACCAAGCTTCGCGATCGCGCAAACTCTGGCCCCCGTCCACATCCGGGCCATGTCTACGGCTCTTTTCTTCTTTATCCTGAACATGATTGCTTTGGGCTTAGGGCCAACAACGGCAGGTATATTGATTGATGTCTTCGCCAGCGATAGAGTTTCAGAGTTTGAAGCCACCCGCCTTGCAATGAGCACTGTATTTGGGTCTTTCCTCCTCGCAATATTTAGCTTCATGATGGTCTATAGGCACCTTCCAAAAGATTGGGCGGCAGCGGAAGCCAGAAATGAAGGCGCAACTGAGCAAGAGGTTTTTGAATAAGTCAGCCTGCCTCTCTTGACCTCACGCGGAACGTCGCCTTTAAGCGCGGCGTTCCTAGCCAAGTGAGTCTCTCCCATGATTGAACGTTACGCCCGTCCCGAAATGACCGCGATTTGGTCTGCTGCGACGAAATACCGAATTTGGTTTGAAATCGAAGCCCATGGATGTGACGCTCTCGCGGAACTCGGCGTTATCCCAAAATCGGCCGCCAAAAACATCTGGGACCGCGGCGGGTCTGCTGAATTTGACGTCGCAAAAATTGATGAGATTGAGCGCGAGGTCAAACATGACGTTATCGCGTTCCTGACCCATCTCGCGAGCTTTATCGGGGATGATGCCCGTTTTGTGCATCAGGGCTTCACGAGCTCGGACATTTTAGACACGACACTTTCCGTTCAGATGGCCCGCGCTACGGACCTCTTGTTAATTGGGATGGACCGCGTCCTGACCGCGCTCGAAAAACGCGCCAAGGAACATAAGCACACAATCACAATTGGCCGCAGCCACGGCATCCATGCCGAACCGACCACATTTGGCGTTAAACTCGCACGCTTTCACGCCGAAATGGCGCGAGGCCGAAAGCGCTTAGTTGCCGCTCGCGAAGAAATCGCCGTTTGCGCAATTTCCGGCGCGATCGGAACTTTCGCCAATATCGACCCCAGCGTTGAAGCCCATGTCGCGAAAGAAATGGATCTCAGCATTGAACCTGTCTCCAGCCAAGTCATTCCACGTGACCGCCACGCCGCCTATTTCGCGGCCCTGGGCGTAATTGCGTCTTCAATCGAGAACATTGCGGTCGAAATCCGCCACTTGCAACGCACTGAAGTCTTAGAAGCCGAAGAGTTTTTCTCTAAAGGTCAAAAAGGCAGCTCTGCTATGCCGCATAAGCGCAACCCTGTTCTGACAGAGAATTTGACGGGCCTCGCGCGCCTCGTCCGCATGGCGGTCGTTCCTGCCATGGAAAATGTGGCGCTTTGGCACGAGCGTGATATCTCGCACAGCTCCGTCGAGCGCGGAATTGGCCCGGACACGACTGTCCATCTGGATTTTGCCCTACACCGTTTGGCTGGCGTGATCGAAAATCTCGTCGTCTACCCTGAGAAAATGAAAGCCAATATGGACCGGCTTGGCGGCCTCCATAATTCACAGCGTTTTCTCCTCGCGCTCACTCAAGCCGGAGAGCAGCGCGAAAGCGCCTACCGCCTTGTCCAGCGCAATGCGATGAAGGTCTGGGAGCTTTTCCGCACAGAGGGTGACGCAGGCGACGGCGCTTTTCTCGAACTCTTGTTAAAAGACGATGATGTGCGGGCGCTTCTATCGGAACAGCACATCCGGGACATGTTTGATGATGGCTATCACATGAAATTCGTCGATGTGATCTTTAATCGGGTCTTCACGTAAGGTCTTACCTGCCAATTATGGTAAATTTCGATTAAGAACTCTGACAACGACGACAGACTGTCTCCATATTTGACTTAATCTAAGATGAATTCCCGGTATTTCACGGCCCGTTTTCGCGCGTCTAAAGGAGAGGTGACTTTTCTTGAAAAAAATTTCCTATTATATTTCAGAACCTTAACGGTAAAATTAACCATTTTGGCATCTATCCTGAACGTAGACCTAACGCGTGATTCGGAAGATGTTTACCAATAGGCGGTACGCCTCGGCCCACAACAAACGTGAAAAACGTGATCCCTAGAATACTAACCGAGACCAAGGATTGAATAACATGAAACGTCTATCTTCTATCTTCGCCGCAGCTTTAGTCACAGCGGCTTTCGCAGCCCCAGCTATCGCGGCCTCCCCCGACATCTATGTCGTGAACTTCCGCAATGCACAGGACACCAACTCAGTCCGCCTCGATGGAGAGCTTTCGACTGCACTCGCGATTTCCGGTGTAAACGCTGAAGAAGTCGTCATCGACACTTCGACAGCCGCCAAATGGGAAAAAGGCGCGCATGAAGCGTTTGACCGCGACATCGTTCCTGTCTTCAACCAGTGGGTTGGCCTGCCGGGCTTCGCCGCCGTTGTGGATGCAAACTCCAAAAAAGTTATTGGCTGCGTGAACAGCGCCTTCTCCGTCAATGAAATGGCCGATAAAATCCGCCAAATGGCCGCAACGTCACAAGGGTCCGCTTATCTGAGCCGTGCCTCTGTTACGACAAAGACAACACGCTGCCCTGCCGCTCACAATGTGGACCCGGCTGGCCTCTAATCGTCACATAATCTTTGATTAGGGAGAAGCTCGAAACGTCACGGTTTCGGGCTTTTCTGGTTTCACTCACTGCTTTGTGATGCGGGATTTCATTTCCAGTTCACGCAGAGCTGCTAGAGGCGGGCTCATGAACAAACACGTAAAAACCGCATTTTCCGCGCTTACCCTGACTTTGGGTTTTGGGAGCGTAACGCAGGCTTATCAAGCTGCAACGCCCGACGTTTATGTCGTTATGTTCCGCGCCGACTATTGCGCGCCCTGCAAAGTTGTTGAGCCTGCCCTGAGCCAAGCTCTTAATAGCTTGTCTGACCCACGGATCGAATATGTCCATATAGATATTGGAGCGGGTAACGGCGAAAAAAACGCGCATCTCGTTTTTGATCGCGGCATTGTCCCGCAATATAATATGTGGCTGGGCGTCACAGGCTTTGCCGCAATCATAGACGGCAGTACTAAGCAGACGCTTGGGTGTGTGAATATGACCTATGACGCGGGCTCTATGACAATGCATATCCGCAATTTGCAAACTGCGGCCCAGCAAGATCAGGCCACTTTTGACCTCACCTGCCCGGCCGCTAATCGTCCGGTTTAGAGCTTTTAGCCGCCGTAAACGGCCTCTCGCGCGGCGCTGAGCTCCAGAGCCATACGATCCCGAATGGCTTCATCCGTGATTTCACAATTTGCGCTCGTCAGATCTGCTCTTAACTTGCGGAAAACGTCATCGTCGCCGGCCTCTTCCATGTCAGCCATGATGACTTCCAAGGCATATTTCTCGACCTCGGCGTCTGCTTTGCCCATCAGGCCCGCGGCCCAGTGCCCCAGAGCTTTGTTGCGTTTGGCTTCGGCTTTAAACTCTTTGGCTGCGTCCAAAACAAATTTAGCTTCTTGGGCGTTTTTGCGTTCGTCAAATTGGCTCATTGTCGGGGTCCTGATGTCTATGTCGTGATTAGTTTGAACTTGTTGTCCCCATGTAAGTCCCCGCCCCTGCGGCTTCAAGCTGCAAAATCCCCAAATTCTGCGGTTGGCTGCATTGTGACAGCGACGCGTAGGGGTTAAGGGCCACCGAACGGGACGCGAGGCTGACTCGCACACCATTTGCCGGAGCCGCATATGAGCCGCCGCAAACAGATTTATGAAGGCAAAGCCAAGATCCTTTACGAAGGGCCGGAGCCAGGAACGCTTGTCCAATATTTTAAGGACGACGCGACAGCCTTCAACGCGCAGAAAAAAGCAATTCTCGATGGCAAAGGCGTGTTGAATAATCGCATCAGCGAATTCGTCATGATCCGCCTCGGCGAAATCGGAATTCCAACGCATTTCATCAAACGCCTCAATATGCGAGAGCAGCTCATCAAGAAAGTCGAGATTATCCCCCTCGAAGTCATCTGCCGCAATGTGGCTGCCGGCACGATGGCAAAACGACTCGGCATAGATGAAGGCACAAAGCTGCCCCGCGCCGTTGTCGAATTCTGCCTGAAACGCGATGATTTGGGCGACCCTCTGGTGGCTGAAGAACATATCCACGCCTTCGGCTGGGCCAGTCATTCCGAAGTAGATGAAATGATCGCCATGACATTGCGCATCAATGACTACCTGCAAGGTATGTTTGCCGGGATTGGAATTAAGCTCATCGACTTCAAAATTGAGTTTGGGCGCTTGGATATTCAACTCGAGAATGGCGCAATGGCGCATCAGGTTATTTTGGCCGATGAAATCAGCCCTGATAGTTGCCGCCTCTGGGACCGCGAAACAGACCGCAAAATGGACAAGGATCGCTTCCGGCGTGACCTCGGTGAAGTCACCGAGGCCTATACCGAAGTCGCCACCCGCCTCGGCATCCTGAAGGAAGCCAATAATAAATCCGCGCCGAATTTATCGGTCGTGTCAAATGACGATTAAAGGATAAGCAGATGAAAGCTCTCGTCTATGTCGGTCTCAAGCCCGGCGTCTTGGACCCACAAGGCCGCACTATCGCGCGCTCACTAAACGACCTTGGCTTTGATGAAGTCGAAGGTGCCTTGCAAGGCAAAGTAATCGAATTGACTCTATCAGGCAGCGATGCCTCGGCCGCCGAAGCCCGCGTTGTCGAAATGTGCGAGAAACTCTTGGCAAATACGGTCATTGAGAATTACCGCATCGAAATGCAGGCGGCAGATTAAGTCATGCAAACCGCAGTTATCCGCTTTCCGGCCTCCAATTGTGATCGCGACGCTGCGGTTGCGTTAGAAAAAGTCACGGGACGTAAGCCCCTCATCGTTTGGCACCGCGAAACGGAATTACCGGCAGGTGTCGGTTTCGTCGTAATGCCCGGCGGGTTTTCTTATGGCGATTACTTGCGAAGCGGAGCAATCGCATCGCGCTCCCCAATCGTCCAAGATATTAAGGCCAAATCCGAGCGCGGCTTGGCTGTTGCCGGGTTCTGCAACGGGTTTCAAATCCTAACTGAGGCCGGGATGTTACCCGGCGCGCTGATGCGGAACAAAAACTTGAAATTCGTCTGCCGTCCAGAACGGTTGAACGTTGAAACATCCGACTCCAGATTTACACGACATTATACAGCCAAATCAGAAGTCACCTTCCCCGTCGCGCATCATGACGGAAATTATTTCGCGAATAAGGACGTGCTGACCCGTGTTGAAAAAGAGGGCCGCGTGCTATTTCGCTACGCAGATAACCCGAACGGCTCGCTCAATGACATCGCAGGTATTGTGAATAAAGACGGAAATGTTTTTGGCATGATGCCGCATCCCGAACGCGCCATTGACCCAATGCATGGCGGAACGGATGGATTGGACCTGTTTAGGTCCATCTTGGAGACGATTTAAGATGGCTCGTAAGAAATCTGAAATGACTCCAGAAATCGTGGCAGAGCATGGCCTATCCGAGAGCGAATATGCAATTATTCTGGAACGCCTTGGCCGCGAACCAAATCTTAACGAGCTCGGCATATTTTCTGTGATGTGGTCGGAGCACTGCTCCTATAAATCATCCCGCCGGCATCTCGCCAAGTTCCTCACCAAAGGTAAGCGCGTAATTCAAGGCCCGGGCGAAAATGCGGGCGTCATCGACATTGACGACGGTGACGCCATTATTTTCAAAATGGAAAGCCATAATCACCCATCTTACATCGAGCCTTATCAAGGAGCCGCAACGGGCGTTGGCGGAATCATGCGCGACGTTTTCACAATGGGCGCGCGGCCAATTGCACTTATGAACGCTCTTCGCTTTGGGGAGCCAACCCATTGGAAAACCAAGCAACTTGTCTCCGGCGTCGTTGCAGGCATCGGGGGTTACGGCAATTGCGTCGGCGTACCGACCGTTGGCGGCGAAACCGATTTTCACAAAGGCTATAACGGCAACATCCTCGTCAATGCGATGTGCGTCGGCCTCGCCCGCGCGGACAATGTCTTTTATTCTGCCGCCAAAGGCGTCGGCAATCCAATCTTCTATGTCGGGTCCAAGACGGGCCGTGACGGCATTCACGGCGCGACCATGGCGTCGGCCGAATTTGATGATGATAGCGATGAGAAGCGCCCAACGGTTCAAGTCGGAGATCCCTTCACGGAAAAACTCCTGATCGAGGCCTGTCTGGAACTCATGGAAACAGATGCTATTATCGCAATTCAGGATATGGGCGCGGCTGGCCTGACCTCTTCCTCTATCGAAATGGCAGACAAAGGCGGCGTCGGCATTGAACTCGACCTCGACAAAGTCCCACAGCGCGAACCCAATATGACGGCCTATGAGATGATGTTGTCAGAGTCCCAAGAGCGGATGCTGATGGTTATTCAACCGGGCAAGGAACGGCTCGCCTTTGACGTATTTGAAAAATGGGAGCTGGACGTCGCCCAAATCGGCAAAACAACGGACACAGGCCGCTTGGTGTTGAAACATCACCGCAAGAAGGTCTGCGACATTCCGATTGCCCCGCTCGCCGATGACGCGCCAAATTACGACCGCCCGCACGTTAAACCCGAGCGTCGCCCGATCTTACACGCCAGAGACATCCATGAGACGCAGGATTACAACGATGCTTTGCTGCGTATTATGACCTCGCCTAACATCGCCTCAAAACGTTGGATTTGGGAGCAATATGACCGGCATGTGATGACTGACACGGTTGATAGCAGCCAAAGCGGTGGAGACGCAGCGATTGTTCGTATTCACGGCTCCAATAAGGCCGTCGCGATCACCACCGATTGCACGCCCCGTTATGTCGAAGCCGACCCCTATGAGGGCGGCAAGCAATGCGTCGCGGAGACCTGGCGCAACCTGACCTGCGTCGGGGCGGATCCGATTGCTATCACCGATTGTCTGAATTTCGGCAACCCAGAGCGGCCCGAGATCATGGGCCAATTTGTTGGCGCCATCGAAGGCATGAATGAAGCCTGTCACGCTTTTGAGTATCCTGTCGTGTCCGGCAATGTGTCGCTCTATAACGAGACCAATGGACAAGCCATTCCTCCGACACCAGCGGTTGGCGGTGTCGGGCTTATCCCTGACTTGATGAAATTTGCGACGCTAAAAGGGGCAAAGGAAGGCGACACGCTTATCCTGATTGGCGAGACAACAGGTTGGCTGGGATGTTCCATTTATCTGTCTGAAATCTTGTCCCGTGAAGACGGTGCGCCGCCGCCAGTTGATTTGGCCGCTGAAAAACTGAATGGCGACTATGTCCGCAAGCTTATCCGCAATCGCCGCGTAAACGCCGTACATGATCTGTCCGACGGCGGCCTTGCGGTTGCCGCGTGTGAAATGGCATTTGGCAGCCATCTCGGCATGTCTCTCTCTGGTCCTGCACACGGACGGCCCCACGGTTGGTTATTTGGCGAAGACCAAGCGCGCTACCTGCTTGCTGTTGAGAAAAACTCCGTTAATCCCGTGATCTCCACGGCCAAAGCCAAGGGTATTGTTGCACAAATCGTCGGTACAGTCGGCGGAGACCGCATCCAAGCTGACGGCGCGTTTGATGTATCTTTGGACAAACTACGCGCAGCAAATGAAGCGTGGTTACCAAATCTGATGTCGGGAGACGCCTAAATGGCGATGTCCGCAGATGAAATCGTTAGCTTGATCGAAGCGGACCTGCCCGATGCCGTCATAGAAATGACCGATTTAGCCGGTGACAATAATCACTGGAAAGCCGTTATCACAAGTTCCGCCTTCAGAGGGAAATCTCGGGTTGCCCAACATCAAATGGTCTATGCTGCGCTCAAAGGCAGTATGGACGGCGCGCAAGGCCAATTACACGCTCTCGCGCTTGAGACCCGCATACCTGACGCTTAGATAGGTCCAAGGGTTGAAACGCGCGCGTTCCTCCCTACCTCAAGCCTGAAACAGTAGAGGAAACTCCAACATGTCTGCACATGATAAAATTGCCAAAACAGTGAGCGAAAACGACGTCGTCCTTTACATGAAAGGCACACCTGTTTTTCCACAATGCGGATTTTCATCAACCGTTGTTCAAGTTTTCGATTATCTTGGCGTCAACTATGCCAGCGTAAATGTGCTTGAAGATATGGACATTCGCCAAGGCATCAAAGAGTTCAATAATTGGCCCACAATTCCGCAAATCTTCGTCAAAGGCGAGTTTATTGGCGGATGCGACATCGTCCGAGAGATGTTTGAGAATGGTGAGTTAAAGGCGATGCTCACCGACAAAGGGATTCAGATGTCCCCTCAGTAGTTGTTCATTTGTTAACCACACGCTTAACCCGACAGTAAGACATCGACACTATATTTTCCGTAACCTTCTTCCCCCAGGAACGGAACCGGATGTCTTTTTCCCGCGTACAAATCCAATCCAGTCGCGCCAACGATCGAGTTACCTATAACGCTGCTATCGAGCGCAGACCCATGGGACTTCCGCGCGTATTTTTTACGGCGCTCGTGCTTTTGTTCGGTATGCTCATGTATTACGTAGCAATGCACTATGTTCCGGCCCTTTCGAACCCAAGGAAAGTCCTCAGACTCGCAACCGAAACTGCGACGATTCCGACGGGTCCGAACACATTCGAGTTTAAAGAACCCTCAGCGCTTGAGACGTTAATGGGGCCCTATTACAATCTTTTTGTATTGGATCGAGCTTATATGAAAGCGGGCGAGTC
>CAZSKH010000065.1:0-10851 GCA_964607395.1 uncultured Algimonas sp. | reverse complement strand
GCATTCCATTTCAGAATATCAAAATTATTAAGGACCGGCGTGACGGCTTCCGCCTTTGCAATCGCGCTCAGAAATGCCTCTTCATTGCCTTCGAAATAATCCCAAACCATAAGCGGCAGGATCGCCGCGAACTCGCCGGCGCGCTCTGCGATGTCTCGCCAGCGGACTTGGACCAGCTCCATATTCAAAGCGGCCAAAGCTGGCGTGAGCTTGCCCATTTGCTCAACCAATTCAAAAATATCCGGCCGAGCATTTTCAGCGTCGGGCAAAAGATTATCAGATATTAGGAGGGCGATTTTTCTCATAGTATTGCGGGCGGTAATAGATTAGAGGCGAGCGCGCAATTTGAATCTGAACCTATAGGTAAAACACCATGGCAAAAGACATCGACATCCTCGGCATCGGTAATGCGATTATGGATATTATCGCGCCCGTGCCCGATGATTTTCTCTCCGCGCAGAGCATTGAACGCGGGTCCATGACACTTGTAGATGAACCGCGCGCATTATCGCTGAATGGGGCCTTGCAAAGCGTTGGTGAGCTGCGCGAAATCGCAGGCGGATCGGCGGCGAATACGATGGTCGGTATTGCAGGTCTGGGCGTGAGAGCCGGATATGTTGGTAAAATCGGTAAAGACGGCGTCGGCAAACGCCTGATCGCAGGTTACCGCGAGGCCGGTGTGCAATTTGAAACCACCCCGACCACTTCCGGAACAGCCTCTGCTCGCTGCATGATTGCGGTGACACCTGATGGACAACGCTCCATGAGCACCTTCCTGGGCGCAAATGCCGACTTTGGCGTTGCTGATATTTCTAAAGACCAAATTGCACGGGCTAAGACGATTTATCTGGAAGGCTATCTCTTCGACAGTGACGACCAAAAAGCCGCTTATGTCCGCGCCGCAGAACTCGCGCAAGCCACAGGCGGACAAGTTGCGCTGACCCTCTCCGATAGTTTTTGCGTTGGACGTCACCGCGCAGGTTTCCGTCAATTGGCCGAACATCAAACAGATATCTTATTTGCCAATGAAGACGAATTACTGGCCTTGTTTGAAACAGACCGTTTGGACACAGCGCTCGATGCCCTCAGCGGGATGCGTCCTGTTGTCTGCGTGACGCGCGGTGAAAAAGGCTCTGTTATCCAAACCAATGAGAGACGCCACCTTGTTCCAGCCGCACCAATCTCGCAAATCGTCGATACAACGGGTGCAGGCGATCAATATGCTGCCGGTGTTTTGGCCGGGCGGGCGATGGGTATGGACTGGGGGGATGCAGGCTATCTCGGATCGCTCGCAGCCTCTGAAGTTATTCAGCATTACGGCGCGCGCCCTGAAACTCCCATTCACAAAATTGCGACTTACGGCACTTAGGCTCCGTCTTTCAGTTTTCTGCGCGTCTTGAGCCGCTTATGTTTGACGCCCAAATTGAGAGCGATTTGTGATCGATCCCGGACTTTCTCCAGAACGGAGAGCGCCTGTAAAAGCTCGTGATGGCTCGGTTGACCCGAGCTGATCTCATTCAGCTCTAGAATAGCAAGCGCTGAGACCTCGCGGTAAAGGTCCGAAAGCTCAATCCCTTTGGCCGTCAAGCCGTAGAAAATTGACCGCCCATCCCGGGAATTATCTTGAACGCGGATAAAACCGGCCTCAATCAACCACCGCGCTGACCGTGTCACCGAGGCCGGGTCATAGCTCAATAGTTTCGAAATTTTGGCCCCTTTGATCGGTTCACCAAATTGCGCAATCGCCATCAGGGTTCTCAATTCGCGCAAGGGGGTCTGCGAGAACTCACCAAGCTCCGGAATAATGCGGGCTTTGATGAATTGCAGATAATTAGCTGAGATTTGCGTCGCCAATACCTGGAACGTGCTGTCATAAAAATCGACAACATCATCCCGATATTGCGAGGCAGAGTAGAGTTTTTGCACAATCCAGTCCCACGCGGATAAATGATAACCGTTCCTTTTAAATGGCAGAATATTACAGAAGCATGAACACCTGAGCTTTGTGTCCTGACCTTAACCTCTGTTGCGAAAAAGTAATCTATCTGAGCGGATTATTCAGACCCCGTTAAACCGAATCCCGATATGGGCGAGCCATGATGACCAAATTTATACTCCCCCTCCTCCTCGCCAGCACAGCTATCGGCACGGCATTTGCGCAAAGTGCCAAGACCATGCCCGCCCAAGCCACATCCGGTAAAACACAATATAATGCGCCCTTTACCGACCCGGCCAATGTGCGCGCAGATTTGGCCCGCATTGACGCCTCTATGAATGCGACAAACAGCTTTCAGGGTAACTTTATGCAGGTTGCGGCCAATGGCGCGGTGAGCCGAGGTAAGATCTGGCTGCAACGCCCCGGGAAAGTCCGGTTTGAATATGACGCCCCGAGCCCGCTTCTCATCGTGTCTGATGGCGTGACTTTGGTGCAAAATGATCGTCAGCTCGAAACATTTGATCGTGTGCCGCTCTCTGCCACACCGCTGAATTATTTCCTCAAAGAGAACATCAATCTCGCCGAGGATACCCAAGTAACAGCTTTGCAGAAATTGCCGGGTCAGTGGATTGTAACCGCCCGCGATGGGTCAGGCCAACAGGAAGGCGCCATTACCCTCGTCTTTGATTCCGAAACCCTCGCCTTACAAACGTGGATTATCAGGGATGATTTTGGCGGCGCAACGCGTGTGCAACTCTCTGACTTGCAATATAATGGCCGCATTGATCCGCGTAAATTCGTCTTGCGCGAAGACAGTCGCCGAGATCGCCGCAGGTAAGGCATAAGATAAGTAAAACGCTTGGAAGGGCTTTAAACCGAGTGCGGGGGCGTCTATCCCCGCACCATGAAAGTTAAAGTCGCCACCTGGAACATCAACTCTGTCCGTCTTCGGATCGATCAGGTCATTCAGTTCCTCAATGAACAGCAACCCGACGTGTTGGGATTGCAGGAAATCAAATGCGTTGAAGCGCAATTCCCCTATCAGCCGTTTCGCGACGCGGGATATGAGTTTATCGAAGTCAAAGGGCAAAAAGGATATCACGGCGCGGCCACGGTATCAAAACTCCCAATGGAGCGCCTACCGACCAGTTTCTGCCCGCTGGATCACGCGCGTCATGTTTCAACCAAAGTCATCGCGGGCGATCAAGATTTCGAATTTCATAATTTCTATGTCCCCGCAGGCGGAGACGTGGCCGACCGAGAGGTCAATGAGAAATTCGGTCACAAACTCGATTTCCTCGAAAATATGCGTCTCTATTTCACAGAGCGTTTTGCGCAAGGCGACGCCCAGCAAATCCTCGTCGGAGATTTTAATATCGCGCCACATGAGCATGACGTTTGGAGCCATAAGCAGCTTTTGAAGGTCGTGTCCCACACGCCGATGGAGGTCGAGATTTTGGAAGACTTGCGCAAGACGCATGATTTCACAGATACATCCCGCCTGTTCGCCGAGGAAGATGAGAAGCTTTACAGCTGGTGGTCCTACCGCGCGCGCGACGTCATGAAATCAAATCGCGGACGACGCCTCGATCACATCTGGGTCAGCCCGGCTTTGAGACCTTGTGTCGAGGCTATGGGCAAAGCGGGTCACGAGATTCACGTCCCGTGCCGGACATGGGACCCGAAACCCTCGGACCATGTGCCCATGACGCAGGTTTTAGATTTAAGCGCTGGCTAATCTACTTCCGCCCTGGCGGGCTCAACCCAACCAATGGCCCCAACAACTCAGCACTTCCATAATTGCTCCGTGTTCATGCCCCTCTGGGATGCCGCCTAATAACCCGCGCGTCAGGTCGGGGACATGGCCCATCGGGTCACCATTTTTGCGGAAGACATAATGGTTGAACAGGTTCGACCAAACGCCGCGCGCATTGTCGTCCAGCCGGTCAAAGCACAGCATCGCGAAAGCAAGCGCCGCATAAGGGGTCTCAAGACGGGGCTTTGGGAGAGGAACCAATAATTGACGAGCATATTGAGCGGCGCAGTCGCGCGAATATGATGCCACCAGCCATAGGGAATAAATATCGCGTCGCCCGCTTTCAGGGTCACCGTTATTTTGGTTTCCAGCGCCTGTTTAAAACCGGGATGTTTTTCGAAATCAGGATTGTCTAAATCTGCGAGACTGACAATCGCCCCGCCCGGCGCGGTTTCCAGCGGACCGGGATAGAGGTTGGGAAGTTGCTCCGGCGGGAATAGCGTGACCTCTCGCTCACCTAATAAGACGCAGGCGATATTTTGCGATTGGTCCATATGAGTTTGGACGGTTGTCGGCGTGCCAATCCAAGCGCGCGGCGTCACCGAGACGTCCAATAATGGCATCGGATGATCGCGAGCGAAATCCGGCATATGACGATCCAGCGGAATGGATTGAATATAGGCCCCGTCAGGATGCGGGCCGGTGGCGAGGCGGTCCAAAGCCACGCTTAATGTCTCGCCGATTTGGTCGTAATTTTGTCCGCGCAGGTCAGGCGCATAATGAAACTTGCCCGCTGTTCCAGACTGGTCGAGCAGCGTGCCTTGCATCGCGCCGCTATCATAGGATTTCAGCGTTTCAAAAAGCGCCTCTGGGGAGTGTCCAATATTCGGCCAATCCGAGACAAGCCCGCGAAACACGACGGGCTGTCCGCCAAGTAAAATCTCGGCTTCAAATTCACTGCGCGTTATCTTGCCTGTTTCGCGCATTGAAGAGCCTTTTGTTACATCGCGAGAGAATATCCACCCGGCTGCGTCAGCAGTAAGGTCGCCTCACCTTTTACGAGTTCAATTTTCTGGCGCAAGCGGTAGACGTGGGTTTCCAGCGTATGGGTCGTCACGCCGGAATTATACCCCCAGACTTCCTCCAGCAGCTCATCGCGCGCAACGGCTTTCCCGCCCGCGCGGTAAAGATATTTCAGGATGTTGGTTTCTTTTTCGGTCAGGCGAATATCGCGCACGGGACGACCAGACGGGTCTTCGGGGGGCGTAAGTTTTTTCGCGGCCGGTTTAAAGCTATAAGGTCCAACCGTAAAAACGGCATCTTCGGATTGCTCAAAGGTCCGCAAATGCGCGCGCAAACGCGCCAGCAAAACACCGAAGCGGAACGGCTTTGTCACATAGTCATTCGCGCCCGAGTTCAGCCCGAGGATTTCGGAGGCTTCGCCTGTGTTCCCTGTCAGCATCACAATCGGTGTGGAAATCCCGGAGGCACGCATGAGCTGGGCGACTTCCGTGCCCTGCATATCGGGCATATCGACATCGAGGATAATCATATCAAAGGTCTGCGCCTTGGCCATGGCGAGGCCTTCTGCGCCCGTGCCGACATCCTGCGTTTCAAACTCATCATAGAGCGCGAATTGCGCGACAAGCTCGCCCCGCAAAATTTCATCATCATCGACAAGTAAAACACGTTTCTTGACAGCCATGGTCTATTCCCTTCTGGTGCGTCCGAAAGTAATTCGGTGTCCAATTTGGCGCGCCTATGCGCTTCTCTTGAACACTATACTAATAACGGATTGTCCCGAATGCATCACAAAAATGCGATTAAATGCGTGAACAGATCGTCATAAACACAAACGCCGGGCGTTTGAAGATAGGAGGGTTGGGCCTTGCCTGCCGGATTGGCAAGGCGGGGAGCGTTCCGAGGGCGAATGGCCGCGAGGGCGATGCGAAGACGCCGATGGGGGACTATGTCTTGCGATTTGGGCTTTACCGCGCGGATCGCTTGCCGCATCCATTTTCCGAATTGACGTTCCGCCGCCTACGCAAAGATGACGGATGGTGCGACGCCCCCGAAGACCCTGCCTATAATCGCTTTATCCGTTTGCCGCATCCAACAAGCCACGAAAAACTCTGGCGGGAAGACGGCGCCTATGACATTATTTTAGTCATGAGCCATAATGACAGCCCGCCTATTGCAAATCTCGGCAGCGCTGTCTTCATCCATATCGCCCAACCCGATGACCGCAAAACACTGGGCTGCATCGCGCTGGCGCCGGAAGAGATGGTGCAGCTGCTACCGCATTTGAAAATGGGAATGGGCGTGAGGATTATATGAGACACGCGAAAAAATTCTGTCTGGCGGCCGTAACCGCCGTCTTGCTTTCGGGTTGCGCAACCCAGACTGTATCGGATGCGTCTGACCTGTCTCGCTACGCCCCACTGGCATCAGAGCGCTTGACCCCTTTTCAATCTAAAGCAACCTACCGAAAATGGCTGGCTGATTCCGAACGCTTGGAGAACAAGCGGCGGGAGGTCAGGCGGGCCGAGCGTAAACGAAAACTGGCCGAACGCGAGCGAAGGCGCGCAGAACTTGGTGACGATTATATTGCTGATGTAGATGAGTATGATGAAATTGTCGTTACAGGCTCACGACAGGCATCAGGTCCAAATATTACAAATGTGCAGAATATGGGTGTCGATGAAGGGGATATCGTCAAACAGGTCGGGGACCATTTGGTCCTAATGCAAGACGGGCGGCTGTTCAGCCTGTCTATTGGAGATGCCACGCCATCACTGACCGCGCGCGTCGACATTTATGATGAGGTCGGCGAAGATATTTGGTATGACGAGCTGCTGGTCTCCGGTCGCCGCCTCGTTGTAACGGGCTATCATTACGGCAAGAATGCCACAGAAATTAGCGTGTTTGACTTGGATGATACAGGTCAATTTAAACGCCAAGGCAAATGGTATCTGGACTCCCAAGATTACTATAGCGACAATAATTCCGCGACACGGATGATCGGCGACACCCTGATTTTCCATACGCAAACCAACGTCAGTGATCCCGACGATTTTCCGCTCTTGCGCCGCAAAGATCAAAACCGTGCTGGGTCAATTTTGCGCGCAACCGATATTTATCCACCTCTGATGCCTATAGAATACCCGAGCCTACACACGGTGACCGAGTGTAAACTAAATCGGAACCTAGACTGTAAGTCCCGGGCTGTTATGGCTCCAAGTCGCGCGGAATGGATTGTGACGGAAGAGGATGGTTTCCTTTGGGTCGCGGCCCCGCGTCCCAATTTATACATGTCTCGAAAATTCGAATCATCGGAGAGAGAAACACTCGCCACACTCTACCGCTTCCCAATTGGCACGGACCGTGTTGAGGCCGTTACACTCAACGCTTCGCTCCGCTCTCGCTTTGCCTTTGAGGCCCGAGACGACAAGGTTTTGGCGTTAGTGGGCCAAAAGGCGGAAGCAGAAGGTTTTGAAGACGCCGAGCTGGCCTTGATGGATATGCCAATGTCTGAATTTTCAACCCGTCCCGTGCAGGTCACATCGGCAAACTTTACGCCCCTCCCGGGCGAAGAGTCCTATGGTATGAAAATGCGCTATACGGCGGACCATCTGATCTATTCTAATTTTGATGACGATGACGATCCCGTCGCCTATGTGATAGATTTGAACACGCAGCTATCTCCAGTAAAAGTCGACGCGCCCCATGATATATATCGCCTTGACCGCGTTGGCGGAAATGCGGTTTTGATTGGAAGCGGCTCTGAATATTTAGGCTTGTCTTGGCTCGACCTAAGCGGGGCTCCAACCCTGACAAACACGTTAAAGCTCCCCAATCGTTTTGAATCAGAAGGCCGCGCGCAGGCATTGAATATGCGCGTAGATACGGATGGGTCGGCGCTATTGGGCTTACCAACTTATTTCGACGGCGAAGACCCATATGGCAATGATTTCGACGAGGAAGACGGCACGGATATTAGCTTCGCTCGCGTCTCATCATTCGGACAGCTCACAAATCTAGGGCTTGCCCATGGTGATCCGTCCCGCGTAGATCCAGACTATAAATGCGAAACCTCTTGCGTAGATTGGTATGGCAATGCGCGTCCGTTTTTTATTGGAGACCGCATCTTTGCTTTGATTGCCTCGGAGTTAATTGAACTCGAAGAAACATTTGGCGGTTTGATTGAACGTTCGCGCGTTAATCTCTCTTCGCCGCCTCAACCATAATCGCGTTTTCCAAATAATGCACTGCCGACGCGGACGCTGGTTGCGCCCATATCTGCGGCGATTTCATAGTCTCCGCTCATGCCCATGGAGAGTTTTGCCACACCATTCGCTTTCGCCAAATTGGACAGCAACCAGAAATGCGGGCTGGCGGCTTCGCCCATGGGCGGAATACACATGAGGCCTTCGGGCTCGAGCCCATATGTTTCTCGCATGGTCGTCAGGAAAGCGGGAAGCTCCGCAGGCAAAACGCCGGATTTTTGGTCTTCCGCGCCCGTGTTCACTTGCACATAGAGGCGCGGCATTGTTCCGTCATCGCCGACGGCTTTCACGAGCGCTTTCAATAATTTTTCCCGGTCCACGGTTTCAATCACGTCGAACAGGGCGACGGCATCTGCGGCTTTATTGGTTTGCAATGGCCCAATCAGGCGCAGCTCCAGCTCGCTTCGGTGGTCAGCGAAAGTTCCGCCCCAGCGGGTTTGGGCTTCCTGCACGCGGTTTTCACCGTAGATGCGCTGACCCGTTTTGAGCATCTCTGCAATCCGTGCATCGGGTTGAACCTTAGATACAGCGACGAGATCAGCAATAGGCAGACCGCTGCGCTTTGACGCGGCGGTTAAATTGGCTAACACGGTTTCATGTTGATTGGATATCTCTGACATGGCCGCGTCCTATTCCGAACCGCGCGAAAAGAAAAGCGTGCTGGCGCGGGTTGCCGCAGAATTGCAAATAAGAGGCCCAGCTTGCCGCCTGTCTCCGCTCGTCTTTATGACGGACCCCAAACGGATGGAAAACCCCGTCGATATCGTGCGGCGATTGCCTACGAACTGCGCCGTGATTTATCGGCATTTCGGCAATCCAACACAGGCCAAAGACTTGAGAGAGCTAACGGCCACACAAGGCCGGCAGTTTTTAATCGGCAATGACCCAGAGTTGGCGGAAAAAATTGGCGCGGATGGCGTGCATTTTTCGCGCGATGCGGAATTGCGCGAACCCGTTAAATGGCGCGCAAAACATCCTGATTGGATCATCACTATGGCGGGGCTAAAAAGCGGAGCTTACCTCGCGCCGCTGGATAGTCTCGACGCGCTCTTTATCTCCAGCATTTTCGCCAGTCGCAGCCAGACAGCAGGACCGCCCATTGGGGTCGCCGCGCTGAAAGACAGAGCCGCGCGCTTACCCGTCCCTCTATATGCCCTGGGCGGAATAGATGCGGGGACCGCGCCCAATATATTAGGAACAGGTGCCGCAGGCCTCGTCGCTATAGAAGGACTAATCATGGATGTTCAAAAACAAGATACCGCTAAGGGACACCGCTTTGTTATTGAGACCGATGCAGGCGAAGCTGAGCTGACTTTGGTCCGTGCAGGCGATAACATTTTCAACGCCAATCACACCTTCACGCCGACAGCCCTCCGCGGACAAGGTGTCGCCGGAAAGCTCTACGCCGCCATGGTCGCGGATGCGAAAGCGCAAGGCTATAAAATCATCCCCGGCTGCCCCTATGTCGAGGTGAAGTTTAAACGAAGGCCTGAAGACCGCGAGGCGGTTGGGGTCTAGCACATGGGAAGTCGGTTAAATGTCATTTTGAAACGTGATGGAGTTCTAACGGTTTCCTATTCCAGAATACGCGCGAATGATTTGCCCGTTTTTTTGGCATTTGGCCCGATAGCCGCATGGGAGTCATTGTCTAAACATCAGCGGTCAGCCGCTCTTTTCAGGTCATCATGGGGCGAAACCGAGTGGATAAATAATGATTTCCAGTCAGTCTCCCATATGATTGAAGCGGGCGATGAAGGGTCCGTTATAGTCGACTGGGACGACAGGGTTCTTTGGTATTTTACAGATTTTGATTTTGAGAAATATGGAGAGGGGTTTTGGGGAAGCTGGTTTGCGTCATGGGTCGATGTGTTTTGGCCCGATTGGGAAATCTTACGATCTCGAACCTGTAGCTTTCGAGATGTTAGCAAGCAGTTGGGATTTAAAACTGAGTTAAAATATACACCTTCTTGGGAGTATTCCCATGAAACTAAAAATGAAATTTTTTATTCTCCTCAAGACGACGAGACTGACCCAGACTCAAAGTTCAAGACGTTCCTGGCTGTTGTAAGAAATCAAAATCTCCAAATTCATAGATTAAGGCGTTATGTAGTTGATGAAGATTTGATTTACGGCGGCCCGCATTTAGTTCATCAAAAAATCTCTTTAAATCAAATGGGTTTTGAAACTTATCTTAAGTTTTTAAATCAAAGCTCTGTCATCGGGCTTGTTGATTTCGATAAAAAACAAGTCTTCTTCTCAGGCGGGTTTCGAGGTGAAGATGCAAATCCTTTTACAGCGTGGACTGGCTGGAGGGCCCAAGCTGATCGACAAGGTTTGTGTAGCTGGATCGCCAATACGGATGTTGATTGGGACATAGAAACAAAAGCCCTAGAGGCCGAGATTGATATTTACTTCGAAAAAATTCTCAAATGGTGCACAGAGGTCGGGCCAGATAATGATGCGATTTATAGATCGCTCAAGCAGATTTCAGCTGGGCCTATACGAGAGCGCCCGTTCGAAGATAATCCATTCCCGCGAAAAACGGATGCGACCGGATCAATTACGATCACTGGAGAGCAAGACAATTCTGATATAACAAATTGGCTCAAGGTTCAAAAATCAAATCAAAAGACAAGGGCAGAAAATTACCGTCAATTTTATGAACAAATGAAAACGATCTATCTGTCCGACCCACATTTAAAACAACGCATCCTGAAAGATAGGCATCATTCAAATAGCGATTGGGGGCCAGATGTAGAGGCCTATGCACCTCTAAATGAAAGCAATTCGAACCGCACAGTTCATTAGAAACTGCTAATTCTTGATCAAAACCCGATAAGCATCATCGAGCCCCACAATATCCACGCTTTGAT
>CAZSKH010000064.1:0-11124 GCA_964607395.1 uncultured Algimonas sp. | reverse complement strand
TTTAAGGACCTATAGCTCAACTGGATAGAGCAGCCGCCTTCTAAGCGGCAGGTTTCAGGTTCGAGTCCTGATGGGTCTGCCACTCTTCAACTTATCTGCATGTGTCGTTGGGCCTATTTCACATTTAGGACTGGTACAGCGCTACTGTCACCCATTGATAGAATACAGGTTCCGGCCTTACAGGCACTCTCAATGACTTCGAGACGCTTTTGCTCGAGGATTTCAGGGGTAAGTGACAAAGTGAGAGCCTCGTTGATCAAGACCTGCTCACGCGCGATCTGAAGCTCGATTTTCTTCGCTTCCAATTCCTTGTTTCTCGCGACGGCGAGTTTGATCGAGTCCTCAATTGTCGGATCTGTTTTGACATCGCGAATAACGACTTTTTGAATCTGGAATACGCCAGGATCCGTCGCGTCCAAGGCCTCTTGGGTGCGCTGCTTGACTTGTGAGCGAATTTTATCGCGCTCTTGGTGGACAACCAAGCTGTCATATTCGGACACGGTTCCATAGACGGCTTCGCGCGCAAAACTCTTCACGAGGTTATAAACGGGAAGATATGAGCCTGTGCTGGAGCGTTCGTGTCTGTTGGCATATTTGATGTGCATATCGACAACAGATGATGGGTTTATCGTGTAATAAACCTCGATATCTAAATCATCGAGCGTGAGTTTGTCACCGGCTTTTGGTTGCATGTTGAACAGCTCAATCGCGATTTCTTTCGTCGAGAACTCGCGAACATCCGACGTAAGATGCGTGTAGAACCCTTGGCCAATTTCTTGCTGAACCACTTTGCCTGTAAAAGTCGTTCGGACACCGACTTCTCCGGTTTGGATAGCCCCGCAAGCCGTCAGAGTGAGGGCTGCGAGTGCGAGCGTAAGTGTATTTTTCATGTTATTGTCCCTCCAGAAACATAATGAACATCACAAAACAGAAAACGAGTGTGGCCGCTGACAAAAGCAGAACGGCAATTTTGAAGTGCTCTTTTCGAAAGCTCTTGTATTTCAACAGAACAAACGCAACTGGACCAAAGCAAATGAGTCCAAGTATGAATGTACGGACAATTAGAGGTCCCGTGGTCGTCTCCCAAAACCTAACTTCTCGAGCGGTTTATCGTTGGCACTTCCGCTTTCTTATAAACAAGATGTGGGGATGGTATTACGGAAATGTAAGGGTTCGGGCAAAAAATTCGAATTATTTGAAATGTGAGTCCATAAAGTCGAGAAATGCCGGCCAATCCTCTTTTACAACGCCATGGGTGCCCGGGCGGGTCCAAATTGCGATGTCGTCATTCGGTTTGAAATCATCCAACCGCGCGGCTGAGAATACGTGATCGGTATTCTGAGACGCCCATTTAGCGGCCTGAAATGCGCCTTCCGGGTCGGACCAAACATCGCGTCGCGCATTTCCGAGCAAGATGGGTTTCGGAGCGATATGAGCGAGGAGGGCATGCGCGTCGGTCGGTAAGCTGCGCGGCTTATCTGAAAATTGCGATGCGGCCGGAGTCAACCAATGTGGATAGCTGCTGACAACGTCTTTTACGCGCTCACCGGTTTTATCCCGCATGAGGGATGCGCCCGCCGTACCGGATTGATGGGAGACTGCGCCGTCGACAGACCCGCTGTAAGCCGCGGCGAGGAGAGCCGTCTTGCCGTATCTGGAATGTCCGAGTGCGATTACGGGCCTTGATGGTTTCTCAGTTTTGACTTCTTCAGCCAAGGCTGTCGTGAGTGAGGCCCAGACGGTAAGGGCTCCTGGCCGGTCTGGCCTTTGTCCAAAAATATCGTCCAATTGCGATGTTCCGTGCTGCTTGTGGTCGGCAATGTAGTTTGGCGGATGCATGGCCACAAATCCGTAGCCGCGATCCATAATGTCGTCCAATGGGGGCGTTACGATGTAGCGGCCGAAGAAAAACGTGAAGACGGAGCCGAGCGGCCCCATGCTCATTTTGTCATCCGACAGAGGGGTTTTGCCATTCACTGAAATGACGCGCTCATTTGCAGAAAAGTTTTGAGAGATTATGAGCGGGGCGTCGGGAAATGCATTTGGCGTCACGAAGATGATTTCAAAATCTTGTGGGGTTTTGCCATGTGAAACGCTGTAAATGCGCCGCTCGACTGTGGCTTTCCCGTTTAACCAATCTGAAGTTAGAATGCCCGAGGACTTGAGTTCAAAAATTGTGGGCGAAGTAAATTTGCCATAAATGGCTGTTTCTAGCGCGGCGAAGCTCCTATCGACATTGTCTAACTTTGCGGGTGCATTGACGGGCGGATTAAGGTCGGCCTGCTTTAAAATCGTTCGGGCCGGGGCGCAGGAGCCTAAAGCGATTACTCCCCACAACATCAATCCAAAAAAAACAAACTCAAGAAATTTAAAAAACTGTCGCAAGGGCTTGTTCTATATCGGATTTGAGGTCAGACATTGCCTCTAAACCGCAAGCAAAGCGAATGAGCGGTCCGGGAAGTTTGTCCGCGCAATCTCTACGGAGTTGCGGATCGCAGTGAATGGCGAGACTTTCGAACCCGCCATAGGAGTAACCAATTCCAAAAAGCTGGAGCGCGTCAATAAATTTCAAAACGTCTGTCTCAGATAGCGGTTTAAAGACAACGGAGAAGAGGCAGCCGCCGCCGGTGAAGTCGCGGGCCCAAAGGGCATGATCCGGATGGTCCGTGACCGCCGGGTGAAGAACTTGCTGAGCCTCATCTCGTGTCATCAACCATTTCGCTAATCCCAAGGCCGTGGCTTCCTGCTGGCGGAAACGCGGGAGAACGGATCGGAATCCTCGCAATATCTGATAGGCATCATCGGGCGAACTGGCATTGCCGAGTTGCTTCGCGGTTTGGTTCGCCCTCTTAAACCGGGCCTCGTCCTTAAAAACGGCTGCGCCATACATGACGTCGCTATGGCCGCCGAAATATTTGGTTGCGGCATGCACAGAGATATCGATGCCCATTGGCAGCGGGGAAAGCGTAATTCCGGCCGACCAAGTATTGTCAATCAATGTTGTTACGCCCCGCGCTCTCGCAATTTTTGCAATCGCCGGAATATCTTGAATTTCGAAGGTGAGGGACCCCGGGCTTTCCAATAGAATGAGTTTCGTGTCGGGGGTGATTAATTCGTCAATCTCCGCGCCTACCCTTGGGTCATAAAATGTCGTTGTAACGCCCATTTTTTTCAAGAAGGTTTGACAAAATGACCGTGTCGGACCGTAAGCTGAGTCCGTCAACAGCACATGGTCTCCGGGCTTCACAATCGAGAGGATAGGTCCGGTTAATGCAGCAACACCAGACGGATAGAGCAGGGTGTCAACACCACCTTCCAGCTCGGTGAAAAGGCTGGCGAGCGCATCATGAACCGCCGTGCCGTGCCGTCCATATCCGCGAATATCATTGCGGTATAAGTCCTCGGCTTTTTCGAATAGTAATGTCGAAGCGCGAGTGACAGGGTGACTCACAGAGGTTCCCAAACCCGCAGGCGGGCGTCCCATATGGGCAAATTTCGTGCCGAGATCTGTGTCGTTTTTCATCGGGTTAACAAAGCCAGTTGGGGACAGGCAGGTTCTTTTCTCGTAAGAATTCAGGGTTATAGACTTTAGACTGGTAACGCTGCCCATAATCACAAAGAATCGTTACAATGGTATGTCCCGGACCCATTTCGCGGGCCATTTGGATAGCACCGGCGACATTGATGCCAGAGGACCCGCCCAAGCAAATGCCCTCGAGCTGGTTCAACTCGAATATAACTTGTAATGCGTCAGTGTCCGAAATCTGATATTGGCGGTCGACGATGACGTCTTGAAGGTTCGCTGTGATGCGGCCTTGGCCAATGCCTTCCGTGATAGAATTGCCGGTGCTCTCCAAGACTCCGTTTTCGTAATACGAAAACATTTTAGAGCCGTAAGGGTCTGCGAGTCCGATCTGAACGTTGGGATTCTTAGCTTTGAGTGCGATTGACACGCCGCCCAAAGTTCCACCGGAGCCGACCGCACAAATAAATCCGTCAACTTTGCCTTCAGTCTGTTCCCAAATTTCGGGGCCAGTTGTGTTAATGTGCGCGTCGCGATTGGCCGTATTGTCAAACTGATTGGCCCAAACAGCGGCGTTTGGGCAGCTTTCATTGAGGTCTTGGGCCAAACGTTCCGAAACATGAATGTAATTGCCCGGATCTGAATAGGGTTTGGCGTCGACTTCGATGAGTTCTGCTCCCAGCAGTTTCACCGAATCCTTTTTTTCTTGGCTCTGCGTGCGCGGCATAACGATCTTGCAGCGATAGCCAAGGGCGGAGCAGACCATGGCTAATCCAATGCCAGTATTTCCAGCTGTGCCTTCGACAACGATCCCGCCGGGCTTTAACGCGCCGGATTTTTCAGCTGCGCGGATAATGGATATGGCGGCGCGGTCTTTAACGGACTGGCCGGGATTAAGAAATTCGGCCTTGCCGTAAATCTCGCACCCCGTCAGCTCGGACGCGTCCTTGAGGTAAAGGAGAGGGGTGTTCCCAATGAGGTCGAGGACGTTGCGGGCTTTCATCATGATCAATCTCGTGTGTCTGTTATGGACTCTGTGCCGCAGCGCGGGGGCAAAATCCACCGCTTTTCGAACCCTCACGCAACTGTGCGCGAAAATAAAATGAACTTTGAGCGACAGGACCTGTGGACAGCCGATTCGCTCGGCTAGTGACACTCGAAACTTTGTGTCATAGCCAATGCGAAAATAAACGCGCGAGTCGTCGCCCCAACACGCCGGAATTGACATGACTGATCTGACTTTCACCGCTGAGCAACACCGCGATATGTCCAATGCGATTGCGGCGCTATCTATGGATGCCGTGCAGCGCGCTAACTCCGGTCATCCGGGAATGCCGATGGGCATGGCGGATGCGGCTACCGTCTTATTTTCTCAATTCCTGAAGTTTGACCCCAATGCGCCGGATTGGGCCGACCGCGACAGATTTATTTTGTCTGCGGGGCATGGCTCTATGTTGATTTACAGCCTGTTGCATCTGACCGGATATGAAGCCGTGACGATGGATCAGATAAAGAATTTTCGCCAGCTTGGGTCAATCACAGCGGGTCATCCGGAATATGGACATGTTCCGGGCGTGGAAACCACAACGGGGCCTTTGGGACAAGGCATCGCGAATGCAGTTGGATTTGCACTCGCCGAACGTCAATTAAATGCACGCTTTGGTGACGAGCTTGTCGATCATCATACCTATGTCATTGCCGGTGACGGCTGCCTCATGGAAGGTATTAGCCAAGAAGCCATCGGTCTCGCAGGTCATTTGGGTCTTAACCGCCTGATCGTGCTCTGGGATGACAATAATATCACGATTGACGGCCCCGTCGCTCTCTCAAGCTCGACCGATCAAATTGCGCGTTTCAAGGCCTGCCATTGGAACACGATTGCCATTGATGGTCATGACCGAGACGCTGTGGCGGAGGCGTTACGCAAAGCGAAAGCCTCAGACAAACCAACCTTGATCGCGTGTAAAACAACAATCGGCAAGGGCGCGCCGACAAAGGCGGGTTTGAATAAGGCCCATGGTTCGCCGTTAGGCGATGAAGAAATTGCAGGTACGCGAAAAGCGCGCGGTTGGAATCATGCCCCATTCGAAATTCCGGATCATGTCTATGCAGATTGGGCGAGGCCCGCTGCGGCTGGTGCCGCCGCGCATGCGGATTGGGGAAAACGCCTCAAGGCAAGTTCCAAAAGCGAAGATTTCCAGCGCGCAATGGCGGGAGATTTGGATGCTGGTTGGCAGCAAAAGTTCCAAGCCTATAAAGATAGCGTTGCGGCAGATAAACCCTCCATGGCAACTCGGGTGTCCTCAAATAAAGCCCTTGTGCCGTTAACTGAAGCGCTTAGCGATCTGATGTCCGGGTCTGCGGACTTAGAAGGGTCAAACAAAACCAAGACACCCGCGACATCCCAAGAAATCCAAACGGGGTCATATGGCGGGCGCTATGTGAATTACGGCATTCGCGAGCATGGTATGGCTGCGGCGATGAATGGCATGGCGCTGCATGGCGGGGTTATCCCATTTTCAGGATTGTTTATGGTCTTCATGGATTATTGCCGTCCGTCCGTCCGTCTCGCGGCTCTCATGGGAATCCGCACAATTTATGTCGCGACACATGACTCCATCGGTGTTGGCGAAGACGGCCCGACCCATCAACCTGTAGAGCATTTGGCTAGCCTGCGCGCCATTCCAAATTGTTATACTTACCGCCCGGCCGACGCGCTGGAGGTGGCAGAATGCTACGAAATTGCTTTGCAAAACAAAACCGCTCCATCGGTGATGGCTTTGACACGTCAAGGCGTTCCGGCAGTTCGCGACGATGCGTCAAAAAATATGTCAGAGCGCGGGGCCTATATCTTGCGGGCCGGGAAGGGCGCGGATGACATTGTCCTAATGGCGTCAGGGTCGGAAGTCCACTTAGCCGTCGAAGCCGCGGAGCGTCTTGAGGCCGATGGCGTGTCGGCCCGCGTCGTCTCTGTTCCCTGTATGGATTTATTCCTCGAACAGGATGAAAAATACATTAGGTCTGTATCCGGGAAAGACCTTCCAAAAATTGCGATTGAAGCGGGTATCCGGCAAGGTTGGGATGGATTGATTGGGCGCGACGGCGGATTCGTCGGAATGGACAGTTTCGGCGCTTCGGCTCCAGGCGCAAGTTTGTTCACGCATTTCAACATTACAACTGATGCAATCGTGGACCTCGCAAAATCTATGGTGGGTTAGCGATGAAAGAGCTTCCAGGAGACGTCTTTATCACAGGGCAGCTGCTTGCGGCCCAAATGCAGGCTCTATCTGAACAAGGGGTGATGAGTTTCATTAATAATCGTCCTGACATGGAAGCGCCTATTCAACCTCGCTCGGAGGAGCTTGAGCAAGCCGCGCAAACGCTTAGTGTCGATTATTTCCATATCCCAATGGCGGGGGGCTTAACGCCGGGGCTCATCGAAGCGTCTGTGACAGCTTTTCAAAATGCACCACGACCGATTGTTGCCTTCTGTGCATCCGGCATGCGATCGGCCGTCCTTTGGGCGTTTGCTCATGTTGATACGCTAGGTGTTGACGGCGTTATGGGTGCGCTAGCTGAGATCGGGTTTAACTTGGAGCAAATTCGCGTGCCTTTGACAGAATATATGAAAGATAAGACAGAATGAAAATCCGGTCTGAAAGACGCCCCGGATGGATGTGCCAGTGGATGTAAAAGGCGCTTTTAGAACCCAGTTTAGCTGGATGAAAGGCTACGGAGCCGGAGTCTTCACTGATGATCTGGTTGCCGCGATTGTCGTCACAATTCTGCTCGTCCCGCAATGTTTGGCTTACGCTTTACTGGCAGGATTGCCGCCGCAACTTGGCATTTATGCCTCCATTTTTCCACTGGTCGCCTATGCTTTATTGGGCTCCTCAAATTACTTAAATGTCGGCCCGACAGCGGTAATCTCGCTTATGACGGCGGCTTGTATTGCGACATTGCCGCCCGAAGTCCGGATTGCCAGCGCTGGTGCGCTTGCATTGATGACGGGCGGAATGTTGATTGTTGCGGGCCTGCTCAAAGCGGGTTTTATTATGAACTTCGTGTCCAGACCAGTCGTTTCCGCCTATATCACTGGCGCCGCGCTCCTGATTATTTTAAGCCAAACAAAACATGTTTTAGGGGTTCCAGAGACCTCCCGAACCGCATTTGACATGCTCTATAACCTCTTTGCGCAACTTCCGAACATCAAGCCGCTAGCGCTTTTGACCGGAGGGCTTGCGATTTTGCTCTTCGGTTTTGTACGGAGATTACTTCCCTATCTGCTTGTGAGATGGGGGCTAAGGGCGAAACGCGCAAAACTGATCGCGCGTATGGCACCCATTGTCATAATCGCCGGATTTGTTTTGATCAGCGCTTATTTTGATTTGGGCGGTAAAGGCGGATTAGCCATCGTCGGTGATGTTCCCGCAGGCTTGCCGCCACTATCTCTGCCAAATGTGTCGATGGCTGGATATGAGAACCTACTCATCCCCGCTTTGGTTATCGCAATCGTGGCCTTTGTCGACAGCACCTCTACCGCTCAGGAGTTAGCGTCGCGGCGACGCGAGCACGTTGACACGAATAAGGAATTGCTCGGCATGGGCGTGGCCAATGCCGTTTCGGGCCTAACGGCGGGCTATCCCATTAATGGCTCCATGTCCCGATCAGCCGTCAATTTCACAGCGGGCGGGAAAACCCCTTTCGTGGGCTTGCTGGTCGCGGTGTTCATGGCTTTGACTGCATTATTTTTGACGCCTGTTCTTTATAACCTACCGCTTTCCGTGCTTGCGGCGCTCATCATTGTGGCTTGTCTGAATCTACTCGATTTTCGGAGTATTTGGCGGACCTGGTCATATTCTCGCGGGGACGGGGTCACAGCGCTGGCGACGTTCTTGTCAGTCCTCTTATTGGGTGTTCAATGGGGCGTTTTGGCCGGGGTGGTCTTGGCGATGGTTCTGCACATTAGAATGAGTCTAACGCCGCATATGCCGCTCGTTGGCAGGTTTCGTGGGACTGAACATTATCGGGACGCGGTTAAATTTAATGTCGAAACTATCGACACCGTCAAAACCTTGCGCATTGATGATAGTCTCTATTATGCCAATGCGCGCTATCTTGAGGATCGGGTCGCCGCTATCGTGGCCGAATACCCCGAAATGACAGACCTTATCCTGATGTGTACGGGCGTCAGTCATATTGATGCGAGCGCCTTGTCTAGCTTGTCCGAAATTAACAGGCGTCTCAAAGGCCTCCCGGTGCGTCTACATCTCTCCGGAATGCAGTCTGTGGTTCGTGAGCGACTCTATCGGTCTGACTTCTTGGAAAAGCTAAGCGGGAATGTGTATCTGTCCCAGCATGAAGCCATGATCGATCTTCAACCCGAGCCGGATTGGACTCAATATTCGGATCATATCGACATCCACTAAATTCATTCGATGCGATAAACTGCTTTACGACAGGCCTGTTTCTGCCCTACGACCCACGAGACGATGCTGTGCGCGCGCGCGAAATTTTGCGACCCGCAGCCAAATGAGAGATATGCCATGCCGGACGCGCAAAATGCCGGCTCCGAACAGGCTGTGCCAAATGGGCGGAGTCCGCGGAGACGGCCAAGACATAAACGCGGTAGCGGGGGCGGGAGTCGGTCAAACGGCAAATCCGCCAACACATTCGCTGCGGTTGATCTTGGCACCAATAATTGCCGACTACTGATTGCCCGAGATGCCGGTGAGAGCTTCCGGATTATCGATAGCTACAGCCGCGTTGTCCGTCTGGGGCAGGGCTTAGCCGCGACAGGCCGTCTCAGCGATGAAAGCATGAACGCAGCAGTAGAGGCGATTGCAGTTTGTGCGTCCAAAATGAAATCGAAGCGCGTCAAACGCTGGCGCTGTGTGGCGACTGAAGCCTGCCGCCGAGCGAGCAATGGCGAAGCGTTCTTGAGGCGCGTTAAAGAAGAAACTGGAATATCTTTAGAAGTAATTAGCCCGCGTGTCGAAAGCCGGTTGGCTGTGATGGGCTGCGTAAACCTTGTCGACCCTACCAAGGATGTATCATTGGTTATCGATATTGGCGGAGGATCGACCGAGCTGTCTTGGGTTGATGTCAGGAAATTGCGTGATGATCAGGCTAATCATAGATTGCATCGTCCCCCAATCAGCGCTTGGGCCTCTCTCCCCATTGGTGTTGTCACATTGTCAGAGCTCGTGCCGGAAATTGATGATAAAACGCTTTGGTATAACCAGCTTAGAGACGTCGTTCGCGAGAAAATCGTGGAGCAGGGCTGTGAAAGCCGCTTCACAAACCTGTTTCAACAGGGTCGCGGGCATTTGATTGGGACGTCTGGGACGATAACGTCATTGGCAGGCATCCATCTTAAATTGCCATATTACCAACGTGCAAAAGTCGACGGTCTGTGGTTCCGATCAGCTGACGCCATCAGTGTGGCCCGTGACATGGGATCTCGGTCATTTGATGACCGTGCCAAGGAGCCTTGTATCGGCAAGGACCGCGCACACCTGCTTGTGGCGGGCTGCGCCATCACGGATGTGTTGTGCGAAATGTGGCCGTCCAAAATGATACGCGTCGCTGATCGCGGTTTGCGTGAAGGTATTTTGATTGGTCTTATGCAAAAAGGGCAAAAACCCAAAGCCTTGGCAGTCACTTCAAAACCCAAACCTAATGTCCCCAAAGTGCCAACAGAGCAAGCGGAGCGGTCTGATGGCGCGTAAACCCCCCAGCCACAAAAGCCGGCCCGCGCGGCGGAAAATGACCGGATCAAAAACGGAAGGGGCCAAACGGTCCCGCGTAACCGCCAAGCCCGAGCAGGACGATGCAACCCGCATGTTGCATCAGAAAGTCAAAACGGCGAGTGGACGGAAAATCTCGTCAAAGCTTTGGATAGAGCGGCAGATCAACGATCCCTATGTCCGTAAAGCCAAGGAGAAGGGCTACCGCTCTCGGGCTGCGTTCAAATTGGAAGAGCTCGACGATAAATTTGGTTTGCTAAAGCCTGGATCACTTGTTGTGGACTTGGGCTGTGCGCCGGGTGGATGGGTACAAATTGCCATGAAGCGCGGCGCTGATCGCGTTGTCGGCATCGATATACTTCCCGTCGATCCCGTCGCGGGAGCGGATCTGATCGAATTTGATTTCATGGACGACCGCGCGCCTGATAAAATTAAGGCATTGCTGGGCGCTGATCCAGACTTGGTGATGTCAGATCTCGCCGCGAATACGACGGGTCATCGGCAAACGGATCACTTGAAAACAGTCGCACTTGTCGACGCTGCGGCGGATTTTGCGATGAAAACTCTGCGCCCGGGCGGGCATTTCGTCACAAAAGTTTTTCAAGGCGGAGCTGAAAAAGTGCTGCTTGATCGATTGAAACATAATTTTCAGAAAGTTCAGCACGCCAAGCCCGCGAGTTCGCGTAAAGGCAGCCCCGAAATCTATCTTGTTGCCCTAAATTTACAGAGCCGAGACTGATCCTCGATGGTGACTGTGTACAGTCCTCGTAAATTACAGGATTCTCTTTGCACCTAGCCGATAAGGCTGATAACTGCCGCTTGCAAAAGAGATGGAGACTCCCATGGAGATTC